>NZ_JADBRJ010000002.1:0-107680 GCF_014930585.1 Enterobacter cloacae complex sp. P43RS | reverse complement strand
ATGCATCCGTAGCTCAGCTGGATAGAGTACTCGGCTACGAACCGAGCGGTCGGAGGTTCGAATCCTCCCGGATGCACCATCCCTTCTATTATTCCCTTCGATGTTTAGTTCTTAATCACTCTCGTAGTTATCACTTCTCAATCAGCGACAAAAACCACCTTTTACGATAAAGTAATGCTTTGTTAATCGTTTAGCGAGAGCACGATGTACGCACAGTATGACGGTTTGATCTTCGACATGGATGGCACCATCCTGGATACTGAACCCACGCATCGTCAAGCCTGGACCGAGGTCCTTGGCCGCTACGGCATGCGTTTCGACCTTCAGGCGATGATTGCCCTCAACGGATCCCCAACCTGGCGTATTGCGCAGGCCGTGATTGAACTGAATCAGGCCGATCTCGACCCACACCTTCTCGCGCGTGAAAAAACCGATGCGGTAAAAGCCATGCTTTTAGATACCGTACGCCCTCTGCCACTGATTGATGTGGTAAAAGAGTGGCACGGGCGTCGCCCGATGTCTGTCGGGACGGGCAGCGAGAGCGCGATAGCAGAAGCGTTGCTCAACCATCTTGGCCTGCGCCACTATTTTTCTGCCGTGGTGGCCGCCGATCATGTTAAAAATCACAAGCCCGCGCCGGACACCTTCCTGCTTTGCGCAGAATTAATGGGCGTACCGGCGGCAAAATGCGTCGTGTTTGAAGATGCCGACTTCGGTATTCAGGCCGCGCGTGATGCCGGAATGGCGGCGGTGGATGTGCGCTTACTGTGAGTGACGCGCTGTCACTTGCCTCATTATTCGCCAGCAGTTTTCTAAGCGCCACGCTGTTACCGGGAAATTCGGAAGTGGTACTGGTGGCGATGCTGTTGTCCGGCGTTAGTCAGCCCTGGCTGCTTGTATTAATAGCAACAATGGGTAATAGCCTTGGAGGGCTGACTAACGTTATTCTTGGGCGTTTCTTTCCGCTGCGCGAAAAATCGCGCTGGCAGGAAAAGGCAGTCGGCTGGCTAAAACGCTATGGCGCTGCCACGCTGTTATTAAGCTGGATGCCTGTAATAGGCGATTTACTGTGTCTGCTGGCGGGATGGATGCGCATCTCCTGGGGACCGGTGCTCTTTTTTTTGTGCCTTGGCAAGGCGTTGCGCTATGTTCTCGTGGCGTGGGCAACACTACAGGGTATGACGTGGTGGCACTAATTGGTGGAATGAATACGCGACCTTCAATCGTCAACCATTACAATTATGCTGAGTAACATTACTTTGACAGGCGGGAGGTCAATTTGATCCCGGACGTATCTCAGGCGCTGGCCTGGCTGGAAAACCACCCTCAGGCTCTGAAGGGTATTCAGCGTGGTCTTGAGCGTGAAACGCTGCGCGTTAACGCGGACGGTAGCTTAGCGACGACGGGTCACCCGAAGGCGTTAGGCTCGGCGCTGACACATAAATGGATCACAACCGATTTCGCTGAAGCGCTGCTGGAGTTCATTACGCCGGTGGACGGCGATATTGATCATATGCTGACGATCCTGCGCGACATCCATCGCTACACCGCGCGCAATCTCGGCAATGAGCGTATGTGGCCGCTCAGCATGCCGTGCTATATCGAGCAGGGCCAGGAGATTGAGCTGGCGCAGTACGGCACGTCAAACATTGGTCGGCTGAAAACGCTCTATCGCGAAGGTCTTAAAAATCGCTACGGCGCGCTGATGCAGACGATCTCTGGCGTGCACTACAATTTCTCTTTGCCGATGGCGTTCTGGCAGGCGAAGGGGGGAGAAACGGATAAAGAAGCGATCTCCGCCGGTTATTTCCGTCTGATCCGCAACTATTACCGTTTTGGCTGGGTGATTCCGTATCTGTTTGGCGCGTCGCCTGCCATTTGTTCATCGTTCCTGCAGGGGAAACCGACCACGCTGCCGTTCGAAAAAACCGAGTGCGGAATGTACTATCTCCCGTACGCGACTTCTCTGCGCATGAGCGATCTGGGCTATACCAATAAATCGCAAAGCAATCTCGGTATTACGTTTAACGAATTGCACGAATATGTGGCAGGATTGAAGCGGGCGATTAAAACTCCGTCGGAAGAGTACGCGAAAATCGGCCTCGAAAAAGACGGAAAGCGCCTGCAAATCAACAGCAACGTATTGCAGATTGAAAACGAACTGTATGCGCCAATTCGTCCGAAGCGCGTGACGCGCAGCGGTGAAACGCCGTCGGATGCGCTGCAGCGCGGCGGCATTGAATACATTGAAGTGCGCTCGCTGGACATCAACCCGTTCTCACCGGTTGGCGTTGACGAGCAGCAGGTTCGCTTCCTGGATCTGTTTATGGTCTGGTGCGCGCTGGCGGATGCGCCGGAAATGAGTTCAGACGAACTGCTTTGTACGCGCACGAACTGGAACCGCGTGATTCTGGAAGGCCGTAAACCGGGTCTGACGCTGGGTATTGGCTGCGAAACAGCGCAGTTCCCGCTGGCTAAGGTAGGTAAGGATCTGTTCCGTGACCTGAAGCGTGTTGCCCGCACCCTGGACAGCATCGACGGCGGCGACGCGTATCAACAGATTTGCGACCAGCTGGTGGAATGCTTTGATAACCCGGAACTGACGTTCTCTGCGCGCATTTTGCGCACCATGATCGAGCAGGGGATTGGCGGCACGGGGCGTTCACTCTCAGCGGAGTACCGTGAGATGCTGATGCAGGAGCCGTTAGAGATCCTGAGCGAAGCGGATTTTGTCGCGGAGCGCGACGCGTCCCTGGTGCGTCAGAAAGAGGTTGAAGCGGCGGATACGGAGTCGTTTGAGGCGTTTCTGGCGAAGCAGGCTTAAGCAGAAAAGAAAAAGGCCACATCGCTGTGGCCAAAATATACATCTCTGAATTCAGGGATGATGATAACAAATGCGCGTCTTTCATATACTCAGACGTGCATTCTGTAGAAGAGTTCAGTTTATTTTAAAAAAAATCACTATCGGAGGTGACGTATGCCGTTATTAGATAGCTTTACTGTCGACCATACCCGTATGGAAGCACCTGCAGTCCGCGTGGCGAAGACCATGCACACCCCGCACGGCGACACGATCACCGTCTTCGATCTGCGCTTCTGCGTGCCGAATAAAGAAGTGATGCCGGAGAAAGGCATTCACACCCTGGAACACCTGTTCGCCGGTTTCATGCGTGACCACCTGAACGGCAACGGTGTTGAGATCATCGACATCTCTCCGATGGGCTGCCGTACCGGCTTCTACATGAGCCTGATTGGTCAGCCTGAAGAGAAACGCGTCGCCGATGCGTGGAAAGCGGCGATGGAAGACGTGCTGAAAGTGAAAGAGCAGAACCAGATCCCTGAGCTGAACGTTTACCAGTGCGGCACTTACCAGATGCACTCTCTGGAAGAAGCCCAGGAAATTGCCCGTCACATCATCGAGCGTGACGTTCGCGTAAACAGCAATGAAGAGCTGGCCCTGCCAAAAGAAAAACTGCAGGAGCTGCACATCTAGTATTGTGCCTGTGGATGCCCGGTGGCGCTTCGCTGGCCGGGCCTACAATCCTCATGACGACAACCACCACCTTCTCCTTTACCCATCGCCCGCTTGTGCCGTTTTCGCATGATTATGCTCATGGCGATAGCGAGCCGTGGCATGAGCACGACTGCGCGCAGTTGCTGCACAGCCTGACGGGCGTCGTGCGGGTCGATACCGCATCCGGCTGCTGGGTAGTGCCGCCCGGGCGCGGCGTCTGGCTACCGGCGGGGACACAGCACTCGCTTCGCATCACCGGCAACGTTGCAGCCCGCACGCTGTTTATCGATCCGCTGGCGCGAGCCGATCTCCCGGCGACCTGTCAGATCGTGCAGATCTCCCCGCTGCTGCGCGAGCTGATCCTCACCTCCCTGACGCTACCGGAGTCGTACTCGCCGAGGAGCCGTGACGAGCGCGTGTATGAGCTCATTCTGGATGAAATTCGCATCATGCCGGTGCTGCCGTTTCACCTGCCGGAACCGGAAAGTGAAGCGTTACGCCAGCTGTGTCGGCAGATCCGTCAGTTACCAGGTGAAAGCTGGAGCGGTCAACAGAGCGCGAGTTTGCTCGGAATGAGCGAGCGTACGCTGAACCGCCATTTTCAGCAGCAGACCGGGTTAAGCTACGGCGAGTGGGTGAGAAGGGCGCGCCTGCTGGAAGCCTTAGTGCGGCTGGCTCAGGGCCAGCCGGTGCTGCGCGTGGCGCTGGATCTGGGATACGGCAGCCACAGCGCCTTTACGGCGATGTTCCGCCGGGCGATGGGTATCTCTCCCAGCGATTACTTTAAGAACGACTGACCGCGTTAAACAGCGCCTGAAGCGACGCGCGCGCCACGTCGCTGTCAATGCCCACGCCCCAACTGCTGGTGCCGTCCTGGAACAGGCAGCGGATATAGGCCACCGAACGGCTGTCGCTGCGTTCGCCCAGCGTATGTTCGTGATAATCCTTAATCACAAACGGCGCGTTGACCCAGCGGCTCAGGCCCTGCGCGGCAGCGGAGAGCAGACCGTTGCCCTGACCCTCCAGCTGGCGCGTTCCCCCCTGCGTGACGACGCTTGCCGTCAGCCGCAGCTGGCCGTCCTGCTGGCCGTCGCTGCGGTAGGATTGCAGCGCCAGCTGCGGCGTCGTTACCAGCCCGTAGCGGGTGCGGAATAGCTGCCACAGTGCGTTCTGCGTCATTTCTTTCCCGTGGCGATCCGTTTCCTGCTGCACGTGCTGGCTAAAATCCTGCTGCAGAGCGCGGGGCAGCTTCAGGCCGTGGTTTTGCTCAATAAGCCAGGCGCTGCCGCTTTTTCCTGACTGGCTGTTCACGCGGATCACCGCTTCGTAGGTGCAGCCGATATCCTGCGGATCGACGGGCAGATAGGGCATCTCCCAGCGATCGCCAGGCCTGCGGGCATCAAAGCCTTTCTTAATGGCGTCCTGGTGCGAGCCGGAGAAGGCGGTATAGGCCAGCCGTCCTGCCCACGGATGGCGCGGATGGACAGGCAACTGGTTGCAGGCCTCTACCGTTTCGACCACCCGATTCATATCGCTAAAGTCCAGATTGGGACTAATGCCCTGGCTGTAGAGGTTCATCGCCAGCGTTACCAGGCAAACGTTGCCCGTGCGTTCGCCGTTGCCAAAAAGGCAGCCCTCTACGCGGTCGGCCCCGGCCATCACCGCCAGCTCCGCGCTGGCGACGCCCGTTCCGCGGTCGTTATGCGGATGCACGCTGATGCACACGTCGCGGCGGCGGCTGAAGTGGCGGCAGAAATACTCGATCTGGTCGGCATAGACGTTCGGCGTACTGACCTCGACGGTAGCGGGTAAGTTGATCACCATTGGCCGTTCATCGCACGGCTGCCAGATCTCCGCCACGGCTTCACAAATCTCCAGCGCAAACTCCGGCTCGGTAAAGCAGAAGGTTTCCGGGGAGTACTCGTACTGCCAGCGGGTTTCAGGGTTCTCTTCACAAAGCTGGCGGATAAGCCGCGTGGCGCGGGTGGCCAGCTCGACGATCTGCGCTTTCTCCATGCCGAACACCAGGCGGCGGAACAGCGGGGCGGTGGCGTTATACAGGTGGACGGTGGCCTGCTTCGCGCCGCGCAGGGATTCAAAAGTACGATGGATGAGATCTTCCCGCGCCTGTGTTAACACCTGAATCGTGACGTCATCCGGAATGCGGTTCTCTTCGATAAGCTGGCGGACAAAGTTGAAGTCGGTCTGCGAGGCGGACGGGAAGGCGACCTCAATCTCTTTAAATCCGCAGCCCAGCAGCAAATCCCAGAACTGCAGCTTGCGCGCGCTGTCCATCGGCTCGGCAAGCGCCTGGTTGCCGTCGCGTAAGTCTGTCGAGAGCCAGCGCGGCGCGCGGGTGATGGTCTGCTCCGGCCAGCGGCGGTCGGGCAATGAAACGGTGGGATAAGGCTGGTATTTGTCGGCGGGTGTATTCAGCATGATGCGCTCCTGTTGTCTTTTCACTATCGTGAAGTGATTTCAGGAGCGCTGCTTTATCGAAACTGACAATCGCTGTCGCGTTCTGGACAACGCGAATTAGTGCGCCCCTCCGCCGCCGCCACCGGCGCCAAATGGCGGTCTGGCAAACCACACCAGCCCCAGCAGGACGATGAAGATCCCCGCCGATATCCAGAAAATCTCGTTTGCCGAGATAATCAGCCCCTGGTTGGTGATCTGCTGGGCAATCCAGCCGGATGCCTGCTGCTCCGTCATCCCCATGCCCTGAAGCTGACTGTACATCTGCTGGGCATTCGGATTGTACGGGTTCACCGCTTCGGTCAGCTGGGCGTGGTGCATCGATTCACGGTTGGTCCACAGGGTGGTGGTGATCGACGTCCCGATGGAACCTGCTAGCGTACGGGTGAAGTTCGACAGGCTTGATGCCGCCGCCAGACGCTCAGGCGGCAGGCCAGAGAGCGTAATGGTGGTCAGCGGCATAAAGAAGCACGCCACCGCAAAGCCCTGAATGAACTGCGGCCACGCCGAGGCGCCAAAGTCCATTCCCGGCTCAAAGGTATACGCGCGCCAGTAGAAGCACACGGCGTACATAATGAAGCTGAACGTCACCAGCCGACGCATGTCGAGCTTGTGGGCGAAGCGGCCAATAATCGGCGACAGCAGAACCGGGATCACCCCAACGGGCGCCGAGGCCAGCCCTGCCCAGGTCGCGGTATAGCCATACACCTCCTGCAACAGCTGCGGCAGCAGAACAATCGCGCCGAAGTAGAGCATATAGGCGAGGCTGATACACAGGCAGCCGATGGTGAAGTTTCGCGATTTGAAGAGCGAGAGATCGACAATCGGGTTGTCGTCCGTCAGCTCCCAGACAATCAGGAAGCTTATCGACACCACCGCGACAATGGTCAGGATGATGATCTCCTGCGAGTTGAACCAGTCGAGCTCTTTACCGCGGTCGAGCATGATCTGCAGACTGCCGATACCCAGGATCAGCAGCGCCAGCCCGATGCTGTCGATACGGCGCTGTTCGGTACGCGTCTCTCGTCCCCGCAGCGACTGCAGCGTCATCAATACCACGACGGCGCCAATCGGTACGTTGATAAAGAAGATCCAGCCCCAGTGGTAGTTATCGCTGATGTACCCGCCCAGAATCGGTCCGCAGATAGGCGCGACGATAACGGTCATTGACCACAGCGCCAGCGCGACCGAACGTTTTGCTGGGGGGTAGTTGCTCAGCAGCAAACTCTGCGACAGCGGGATCAGCGGCCCGGCGACAATCCCCTGAATGACGCGGAAGAAAATCAGCATCGTCAGGCTGCTGGACATGCCGCACGCCCAGGAGGCAAGAACAAACGCTACCGTGGACCAGAGGAACAGCTTCACCTCACCGACGCGCTTCGCCAGCCAGCCGGTGATAGGGATGGAGATGGCGTTTGCCACCCCAAACGAAGTAATGACCCAGGTCCCCTGGCTCAGCGATGAGCCAAGGTTGCCGGCGATGGTTGGGATCGCCACGTTTGCGATGGTGGAGTCCAGCACCTGCATGAATGTCGCCAGCGACAGCGCAATGGTCATAATGACCAGCTGCGCGCCTTCCAGCGGTTTTTGCGGCTTTTGCTGTTGCATAACGCTCACCTTCGGATTAACCGGCGTTTGCCTTCACGATGTCATCGATCAGTTTGTTGACCGGATCGAGGCTAATTTCACGGGCGTTACTTTCATAAACCGGGCTGCTACGCACCTGGCTTGCCAGGATCTGACCGTCGCGGTTGGCGGTATCGACCGTCACAAGCGTGGAGAGGCCGATACGCAGCGGGTGATCCGCCAGCTGTTTGGCATCCAGCTCGATACGCACGGGCAGACGCTGAACCACTTTAATCCAGTTACCGGTGGCGTTTTGCGCAGGCAGCAGGGAGAAAGCGCTGCCGGTCCCCATATCCAGACCCACCACTTTCCCGGTGTACTTCACGTCATCGCCGTAGATGTCGCTGACGACCGTCGCGGTCTGGCCGATACGCATATGAGCGAGCTGCGTCTCTTTAAAGTTGGCGTCAACCCACAGGTTGTCTGCCGGCACGACCGCCATCAGCGGCGTGGTCGGGCTAATCTGCGCCCCTGGCTGGACGGAACGGCGGGAGACGTAGCCGGTCATTGGGCTGACGATTTTGGTACGCTGCAGGGCAAGCCATGCGTTGCGTACTTCAGTCGCCGCCTGTTGTACGGCGGGCTGGTTTTCGAGGCTGGTGCCGAGCACCATCGCCTGGTTGGCGTTGTACTGTTGAATCGCCACGTCCAGCTGTGCCTGGGCACTGGCAACCGCGTCGCGCGCGTGCTGCAGCTCTTCACGGCCAATCAGGTTAGCGGTGCCGAGCGGTACACGGCGGTTCAGGTCGCTCTGCGCCTGCGCGAGTGCGGTTTTCTGCACGTCGATGTTGGCCTGCAGCTGTTTACTGTTGATCATCAGCTGGCGGGTCTGACGGACGCTGGAGGCCAGCGCGGTCTGGGCTTTCTCAAAGGCCTGCTGGGCGTCGGTTGGATCGAGGGTCACCAACACATCGCCTTTTTGCACAAAGTCGGTATTGTCAGCCCAGACTTTCGTCACGCTGCCCGACACCTGCGCCATAATCTGTACCTGGTTCCCTGCCACGTATGCGTCGTCAGTCTCTTCTGCATGACGCAATACTAAAAACCAATAGATCCCATATGCCACGGCAATAATAATAAAGAGCAAGGTCAACAGAAGAAGGGCACTTTTACGTTTGCCTTTCTTATTGGCCGGTTGCTGCGGGGTAGTGCTCTCCGCATTTGCGCTCATTGTTGTTCTCCACGATCTTCTTATTTTCACATCGGCTAAGCCGACCTGTTGTCAGAAAGGCCAGCAGTGTGACGTGCTGGCCTGTCGGTTTTCTTATATAAATCTGGATTGTTGAGCGTGTCGTCGCGTTAGCGCAGCGCCTCAAGAACAGCGCCTTCTTCATCCATCTGGTCCAGACGGGTGAGCAGCTTGCGAGTGATGTGCTCAAGCTGGTCGCGCTCGGAAGTACTGAGGGCAGACCAGAGTTTGTGCAGGCAATTGTGCTGAGGTGGCAGCACCTCACGCAGGAACTGGTGACCTTTATCGGTCAATTGCAGATGCAGGCAGCGGCGATCGTTATCGCTTTCACGGCGCTCAATCCAGCCGCGCTTTTCCAGCTCATCGGCAATACGGGTCGCATTGGTACGGGACGATCCCAGCGCGCAGCTCAGCTCAGAAGGCTGAATGCTATGGTTTTCCTGAGACTCCAGCGTAATCAACGCCATAAACAACGTCTCGTTAATCCCTTGAGCTTTCAGCATTTTATTACGATTTTCCAGTAGCTTACCCTGCATGTGCATGCACAGGCGGGTCAGCAGGATTTCCTGATACGGGAAGTCCTCATGACGACTGGCGCGGAATTTAAGCATTTGTTCAATGGGCGTAAACGAACTATCCATTTTGGGCATAACCTCATTAATTACAGCCGATATAGTAACGATGGTGACAAATAATGTAAATGAATTATTTGTGCGGTTATATCCGCCAAACGAATGCCACCATCAAAGAGCGCCGGGTAAGTCCGTGACCCGGTGAGCACAGAAAGCGTAGGGTATAAACCCGCTGAAGAGAGGATGTGGGGACGGGGGTCTGAACTATTCATGCCAATTGTAGATATGTCACCCACATTAAAATTTCTGGGATAAATGATTACGTTTACATTAACAGACTGCCGGGCCCCTTTACACCCTAAGAGGCCCAAAGCAATGTAAAACTTAATGAATTGCTTCCTGACGATGATAGCCGCGCCACCATACAACCAGGTTAAGCGCGGCGACGAGTGCCCCTATCCCGCACACGCCTGACCAGCCGGCATGCTGCCACGCCGACGCTGATATTAACGAACCCGCCGCACCACCAATAAAGTAGCTGGTCATGTATCCGGCCGTGAGGCGGTTACGCGCCTCGGGCTTCACGCGGTAAATCACGGTCTGGTTGGTGATGTGAACACCCTGTACGGTGAGATCGAGCACCAGAATACCGACGATCAGCGCCAGCACCGAGACGTGCCCATACCAGATGGCCGCCCAGGAGAGCAGGAGCAAAATCAGTCCGGCTGTCGTGGTCATGTGCGATTTGCCTTTATCAGCCAGCCCGCCTGCCGGGCGAGCGCCCAGTGCACCTGCTGCACCGGCCAGACCGAACAGACCAATCACCCCTTCGGAATAATTGAACGGGGGTGCTGCCAGCAGAAATGCCATCGACGTCCAGAGAATGCTGAAGTTGGCGAAGGTTAAACACCCCAGCAGAGCGCGGGTGCGCAGCAGTTTATCCTGCGTGAACAGGCTAAACACGGAGGCCAGAAGCTGCGGGTAATTCAGGTGGTTCTCCTGCTTCACCTTCGGCAGCCCGCGCCACAGCGCCAGCGCCATCACCACCATCAATACGCTCGCCACCCAGTAGACGGTGCGCCAGCCGCCGAGGCTTGCCAGCAGCCCCGCAACGGTTCGCGCCAGCAGAATGCCCAGCAGCAGGCCGCTCATAATAGTGCCGACCACCTTGCCGCGTTTTTCCGGCGAGGCGAGCGTTGCGGCGAGAGGCACCAGGATTTGCGCGACGACGGAGAAAAGCCCCGTTAGCGCGGTACCGACGATCATCATCGTCAGCGACTGGCTGCTGGCGGTGATCAGCATGCCGCCTGCCGCCAGAAGCGTCATAGAGACGATAAGCATCCGGCGCTCAAACATATCGCCCAATGGCACAAGGAACAGCAGCCCTGCCGCATAGCCTAGCTGCGCAGCGGTGACGATAAAGCCGGCGGAGCTGGCTGAAAGATCGAAGGCGCGCGCGATAGTATCAAGCAGAGGTTGTGCGTAATAGTTGCTGGCGACTGCCAGACCCGTTGCCACGGACATTAAAAGGATGAGTGCGGGGCTAAGCCCCTGAGATGGTTTTGTCATTAGTTTCAGGAATCGTGAGTTAAGTGATTATTTTTCCGGAAACCATAATAGCTAATGATTGAGAATGTTGGGGGATTGTTATGTGTGTGTTTGTGCGGTTAATCCCCTCACCCTAATCCTCTCCCCAGAGGGGGGGACGGGCTGGGGGGAGGGGTAAGGTTGTGTTGTGTTTTTACTTCTGCGCCGCAAGCGCCTCTTTCACCCAGCCATCAAACTGCTGCTGGTGGGCTTTGATCCAGCCATCCACGTGGCCTTTGACATCCGCCTCAGAGGATTTGCCCGCATGCATCATCGCATTCTGGGCGTTGATGTCCGCCAGCGGCAGCTTCATCACCGAGAACAGCTTCGCCGCAGCCGGGTTTTTCTCCGCCCAGGCTTTGTTCGCCACGATGTGCATAGTGTTCACCGGGAAGCCATAGTTCATGCCGTTCGGCAGTTTGGTGTCGATATCTTTCTGCTCGCCCGGCAGGGAGGAGAAGGGCACCTGTAACCACACCACGTCTTTGCCCGGCTTCAGCACGTCGCTCACCCAGTACGGCGTCCAGGTGTAGTAGATCACCGGCTTGCCTTCTTTAAAGCGGGCAATGGTGTCGGCCATCATCGCGGAGTAGTTGCCGTGGCTCACGTCGACGGTTTTCGCCAGATCGAACGCTTTGTTCTGGTGGTTAATCACCGCTTCGCAGCCCCAGCCCGGCGAGCAGCCCATCATGTCGGCCTTGCCGTCACCGTTGGTGTCGAACAGTCTGGCGATCTTCGGATCTTTCAGCTGCTCAATATTGGTGATGTGGTACTTATCAGCGGTTTTCTTGTCGATCAGATAACCCTGCGCCGCGCCGGTCACGAAGGTGCCTTCGCGATAGAATTTCTTATCGCCACCTGCGGCGGCATACATGTCGTCGTGCAGCGGCTGCCAGTTCACGGCGGTAAAGGTGGCATCACCGGAGGCAATCGAGGTGTAGCCCACGTTGTAATCCACTTCGCTCGGCGTGTTGACCGTATAGCCCAGCTTCTCCAGCGCGCGGCTGACGATCAGGGTCTGGAAGCTCTCTTCCGAAATGGTGCTCTGCACCGGCTGCACGGTAATGCCTTTGCCCGGCAGGTCAGCGGCAAACGCGCTGGTGGAGACAAGGGTGGCAAACGCTGTGGCAAAAAGTACGTTATGTCGCATCGTTGTTCCTTATTTTGTAAATGGGCGGGTCAGTAACCCGACAGGGCCGGTGGTGTACCAGCGACGGTTGCCGCGACTGCGTGAATCACGACCGACAGCCTGGGTCAGGCGGTCAAGGATAATGGCGAGGATCACAATTCCGACGCCGCCGACGGTCGCCAGCCCCATATCAAGACGGCCAATACCGCGCAGCACCATCTGGCCGAGACCGCCAACGGCGATCATCGAGGCGATCACCACCATGGACAGTGCCAGCATCAGCGTCTGGTTAACGCCCGCCATAATGGTCGGCATCGCCAGCGGAAGCTGAACCTTAAACAGCATCTGACGCGGGCTGGCGCCGAACGAGCGCGAGGCCTCAATCAGATCCGCCGGCACCTGGTTAATCCCCAGGATCGTCAGGCGAATAATCGGCGGCAGGGCGAAGATAATGGTCACCACCACGCCCGGCACGTTACCGATGCCGAACAGCATCACGATAGGCACCAGATAGACGAACGCCGGGGTGGTCTGCATCGCATCCAGCAGGGGACGAATAATCTTCGCCGCTCGCGGGCTGCGCGCCAGCCAGATCCCCATCGGCAGGCCGATGACAATGCAGAAGAGCAGGGCGGTCAGCACCAGCGCCAGGGTAATCATCGCCTGAGACCACGCGCCAATCGCGCCGATGGCAATCAGGGAGATCAGCGTGGCGACGCCCATACCTGCGCTACCGAACTGCCATGCGATCAGCGAGAACAGGATTATCGCCACGGGCGCAGGCATGCCCAACATCAGCTGCTGGAAGCCGTTCAGGATGTAATCCACCGGGATGCGGATCCCCTGGAACACCGGGCGGAAATGGGTAACGACCCAGTCGATCCCCTCTGTCACCCAGCTGTCCAGCGGGATCAGCGTCTTGTGGAACGGATCCATAATATTGAAATGCTCTGGCGCAGGCGCGGGTGCGCTGTTGAGCCAGTCCGCTGCGCCGCCGCCGTCGGCAGGTGCGGGCGTGGAACCCCACGCATCGGCAGATTGCGCCGCGCTGTCCGCAGCTTCAGTGGTACCCCATGGGTTTGATTGATCAGCCATTGTTTGCCCCCTCGCGATCTAAAGCCTGTAGCAGCATCCGTTTTGAGATGATGCCAACGTACTGTTGTTCTTCACCGACAACCGGCACGGCGCAAGGCGCCTGACCCACGTGAGAGAGCAACTCGCTAAGCGGCGTTTCGGCATCCACGGCAAGCGGAGCGTCAATCAACGCCGCATCGATTCCCTGGTTTTCGCTCAGGGCGTTTTTCAGAGAGTCGATGGAGACAACGCCGACAAATTTATTGCCGCGTTCAACCAGATAACCGTATTCACGGTCTTCATCCTGCAACAGCTTCAGCGCGGAGCGCGGGCCGAAGCCTGGCGTTTTTCGAATAATGCCGTTTGGCGTTCGGCGGGCAATATCTTTCGCGCTAAATACCTGGCTAATATCCACGCCGCGGAAGAAGGTACGCACGTAATCATTCGCCGGATTATTCAGAATTTCATCCGGCGTGCCGACCTGCACCACTTCGCCATTTTGCATAATGGCAATGCGGTCGCCAATACGCATGGCTTCATCCAGATCGTGAGAAATAAAGACAATGGTGCGCTGGTGTTTGGCCTGTAATTTTACCAGTTCATCCTGCATCTCGGTGCGAATTAAAGGATCGAGGGCGGAGAAGGCTTCATCCATTAATAAAATGTCTGGATTAATGGCTAATGCGCGGGCTAATCCTACGCGCTGACGCATCCCGCCCGAAAGCTCGTCCGGGTACGCATGTGCATAATTTTCCAGCCCAACCTGACGCAGGGCGTCCATCGCTTTTTCCTGCCGTTCCTGCGCGGGCGTACCGGCTAATTCCATGCCGAAGGCGGTATTATCCAGCACCGTCATGTGCGGCATCAGCGCGAATGACTGGAATACCATCGCAATCTTCTTTCTGCGCACCTCGCGAAGCTCAGCGTCTGATATTCTGGCGATATCCACGCCATCAATCAGCACCTGTCCGCGGGTGGGTTCAATCAGGCGATTGAGAAGGCGAACCATAGTGGATTTACCCGAACCGGATAATCCCATGATGACAAAAATCTCGCCTTCTTCAATGGCCAGACTGGCGTCTTTAACGCCAAGCGACAGCCCGGTTTTTTCCAGAATTTGCTCTTTCGAAAGGCCTTTCTCAATATATTTGAATGCGCGCTGCGGGTGCTCGCCAAATATTTTATAAAGATTTTTCACTTCTAATTTAATTGCCATGCAATAGAGAGTGTCCTGTTATTTGTTTATGTCGATATGATTACCATGGTAAATTGTTAACGGGCATAACCCTAACATACTGAGAATCTGAGACAACCCTGAGTTGGCCTGACGCCGGAATTTTGTTGCAAGCGAAACGGCTGAATTTCCCATGAATAAAGGGCTGAGGGCGGTTTGAATTTTTCTCAATTTTTTGCTGCTGCGTTGGGAAATTCGCCTGAATCGGTGTGATTCAGGCGAATATGACGGGTAAATTACAGTGTAGTGCCTGGTGAAATAGTGGTATGGAAATAATGAGATTTATATTTAATTAATGAACGTTAATTCATACATTAAAAATCCCAATCCTCATCTTCTGTCTCCACCGCTTTACCCATCACGTACGACGATCCGGACCCGGAGAAGAAATCGTGGTTTTCGTCCGCATTGGGCGACAGCGCCGCGAGGATCGCCGGGTTTACCTCCGCCATCTCCGGCGGGAAAAGCGCGTCGTAGCCCAGGTTCATCAGCGCTTTGTTCGCGTTGTAGCAGAGAAACGCTTTCACGTCCTCTTCCCAGCCCGTTCCGGCGTACAGCTCTTCGGTATAGCTCAACTCGTTGTCATACAGATCCATCAGCAAATCGAGGGCGAAACCTTTGAGTTCCTCGCGTTTTTCCGGGCTGACTTTCTCCAGCCCTTTCTGATACTTATAGCCGATGTAATACCCGTGCACCGCCTCGTCACGGATAATGAGGCGAATCAAATCGGCGGTGTTGGTGAGCTTGCCCCGGCTCGACCAGTACATGGGCAGCCAGAAGCCGGAATAGAAGAGGAAGGATTCCAGGAACACGCTGGCGATCTTCTTCTTCAGCGGCTCGTCGGCGCGGTAATACTCCAGCACCAGCTCCGCCTTGCGCTGTAATGACGCGCTCTCTTCGCTCCAGGCGTAGGCCGCATCCACGTCTTTGGTCTGGCACAGCGTCGAGAAAATCGAGCTGTAGGAGCGGGCGTGCACCGCCTCCATAAAGCTGATGTTCGACATCACCGCCTCTTCGTGCGGCGTCAGCGCGTCGCTCATCAGCGCGGGCGCACCGACGGTATTCTGAATAGTGTCCAGCAGCGTCAGACCGGTAAAGACGCGGATCGTCAGCTGCTGTTCGGCGTGGCTCAGCGTCTGCCAGGCTGGAATATCATTGGAGAGCGGCACCTTTTCCGGCAGCCAGAAGTTGCTGGTCAGGCGGTTCCACACCTCCAGGTCTTTATCGTCCTGAATCTTGTTCCAGTTAACGGCACTCACGCGTGACAGTTTCATCCTTTCTCCTTACAGCGCGCAGGACACGCAGCCTTCGATTTCGGTGCCTTCCAGCGCAAGCTGGCGCAGGCGAATGTAGTACAGCGTTTTGATGCCTTTCTTCCAGGCGTAAATCTGCGCTTTGTTGATATCCCGCGTGGTGGCGGTGTCCGGGAAGAAGAGCGTCAGCGACAGCCCCTGATCCACGTGTTTTGTCGCCTCGGCGTAGGTATCAATGATTTTTTCCGGGCCGATCTCGTACGCGTCCTGGTACAGAGCCAGGTTCTCATTGGTCATAAACGGGGCAGGGTAGTAGACGCGTCCGGTTTTGCCTTCCTTACGAATTTCAATCTTCGACACGATCGGGTGAATGCTCGACGTGGCGTGGTTGATGTAGGAAATCGAACCGGTTGGCGGTACCGCCTGCAGGTTCTGGTTATAAATGCCGTAGCGCATCACGTCGTCGCGCAGCTGCTGCCACATCTCGCGCGTCGGCAGGGTAATGCCGGCGCGGTCAAACAGCGCGCGCACTTTTTCGGTTTTCGGCTGCCAGTCGCCTTCCAGATACTGGCTGAAATACGCCCCGCTGGCGTAGCGCGACTGCTCAAAGCCTGCGAACCGCTGGTTGCGCTCGCGCGCCAGCATCATTGAGGTATGCAGCGCATGCCAGGTGACGGTGTAGAAATAGAGATTCGTGAAATCCAGCCCTTCCGGGCTGCCGTAGGCGATGCCTTCCCGTGCCAGATAGCCGTGCAGGTTCATCTGTCCCAGGCCGATGGCGTGCGACGTGGCGTTGCCCGCCTCAATGGACGGCACGCTGCGGATGTGGCTCATGTCCGATACCGCCGTCAGCCCGCGAACGGCGGTCTCCACCGTGCGGCCAAAATCCGGCGAATCCATGGTGTGGGCAATATTGAGCGACCCGAGGTTGCAGGAGATATCTTTGCCGATCTCCGCGTAGTCCAGGTTTTCGTCGTAAGCGGAGGCGCTGTTGACCTGCAAAATTTCCGAGCACAGGTTGCTCATGTTGATGCGCCCGGCAATCGGGTTGGCGCGGTTAACCGTATCCTCGTACATGATGTACGGATAGCCGGATTCAAACTGAATTTCCGCAAGCGTCTGGAAGAAATCGCGGGCGTTGATGTATTTCTTGCGGATGCGATCGTCTGCAACCAGCTCGTCATAAAGCTCGCTTATCGCCACGTCGCCAAACGCTTTGCCGTAGATCCGCTCCACGTCATATGGCGAGAAGAGCGCCATATCGGCATTCTCTTTGGCCAGCTTAAACGTGATATCCGGGATCGTCACGCCGAGCGACAGGGTTTTGATGCGGATTTTTTCGTCGGCGTTTTCGCGCTTGGTATCGAGAAAACGCAGGATGTCCGGGTGGTGCGCGTGCAGGTAAACCGCCCCCGCCCCCTGGCGCGCGCCAAGCTGGTTGGCATAGGAAAACGCATCTTCCAGCATCTTCATCACCGGGATGACGCCGGAAGACTGGTTTTCGATGCGTTTGATCGGCGCGCCCGCTTCCCGCAGGTTCGAGAGCAGAAACGCCACGCCGCCGCCGCGTTTGGAAAGCTGCAGCGCCGAGTTCACCGCACGGCCAATCGACTCCATATTGTCTTCGATGCGCAGCAGGAAGCAGGAGACCAGCTCGCCGCGCTGGGCCTTGCCGCAGTTGAGGAAGGTGGGCGTAGCGGGCTGGAAGCGGCCGGAGAGGATCTCCTCCGTCAGCCGTTCAGCCAGCGCTTCATCGCCCTGGGCCAGCGTCAGGGCCACCATCACGGTGCGATCTTCAAAGCTTTCCAGGTAGCGTTTGCCGTCGAAGGTTTTCAGGGTGTAGCTGGTGTAATACTTCCATGCGCCAAGAAACGTCTGGAAGCGAAAACCGCTGGCGTGCGCACGTTCAAACAGTCTTACCACGAAGGGACGATCGTAGCGGGCCAGGACGCGCTCCTCGTAGTAGCCCTCGTTAACCAGATAGTCGAGACGTTCATTCTGGCTTGAAAACGTCACGCTGTTGGGCCGCACGTGGGCGGCGAAAAAAGCCTCTACCGCCTCGCGATCTTTGCCAAACTGAATGCGCCCCTCCCGGTCATAGAGGTTAAGCATCGCGTTTAATGCGTGGTAGTCCGGCGTCGCCTGAATTACCCGTTCTGCGGTTGTCGTTGCCAAAATTCGTTCACTCCTTTACGCACGTTTTCTACGTCCTGCTGTGTCCCCATCAGTTCAAAACGATAGAGATACGGCACGCCGCATTTTTGAGAGATGACATCCCCG
This sequence comes from Enterobacter cloacae complex sp. P43RS, assembly GCF_014930585.1. Classification (NCBI taxonomy): domain Bacteria; kingdom Pseudomonadati; phylum Pseudomonadota; class Gammaproteobacteria; order Enterobacterales; family Enterobacteriaceae; genus Enterobacter; species Enterobacter cloacae complex sp. P43RS. The sequence continues at coordinate 89,747 of NZ_JADBRJ010000002.1, read as the reverse complement.
GCGCGGCCAAAGGCATCGCCAAAATTACGATTGCCCGCCGCGATCACGCCCCGAATCAGTACCCGGTTATGAGGATCGTTCAGAAAGCGGATCACCTGGCGGGGTACTGCTCCTGCCGTACCGCCGCCGCCATAGCTGGGCACCACCAGAATGTAAGGTTCGTCTACCTGAATGCGCTCCCGCTCGTTGAGCGGAATACGCACCGCAGGCAGCCCGAGGCGCTCAATAAAGCGCAGCGTGTTTTCTGAGCTGCTGGAGAAGAAGACCAGCCCACTCATGCACGCGTGGCCTGAGCGCTCAGGCGGTTAATCATGTCCGGGCGAAAGCCAGACCAGCTGGTATCACCGGCAACCACCACCGGAAGCTGACGAAATCCCTGTTCGCGCAGGGTATCCGCAGCATCGGGCACCAGGTCGATATTTACCATCTCAAACGCCACGCCGCGGCTTTCCATCGCCCGTTTGGTGGCGTGGCACTGAACACAATCGTTACGAGTGTAAATAATAATGCTCATGATTCGTATTTCCATTTAGAATGAGAAAACGGCGCGAGTTAACGCGTCATAGAGTGTGTGTCTTTCTAAAGAGAATACTAGATGTAGTTGATAAAAGATTCAACCATACAAGATATGGGAAATTCAGATTAATATTGCCCTGATGATGAGCACAGCGGGGCAGGGCGGGCTGTACGGGTTTTTCAGGCTTACAGGCATAAAAAAGCCCCGGTGCCTGAGGCTACCGGGGTTGAGAATGCGGGCTTACTTACGCAGGCTGAGCAGGGCTCCGACAAAAATGCCGACCGCCGCGACGGTTCCCAGCGTACACAGTGGTTTTTCACGTACGAAGGTCGTAGCACAGCTTGCCATGTCGCAGGCCGCCTGCGTAGCGCGTGAACGTCCGTTCATACGGGCGCGGGTTTCACGGAGCAGAGACTGAGCCTTACGTTTCGCAGCATCTGCTTCATCCTTCGCATCCGATCCCCAGGATTTCAGCACTTCCTCAAGCGTGTCCGCTAATTGGCTGACATCATTACGAATATCCTGCGCGTCGTCGTTAATATCGTTTCGGTTCGGTCTGTTAAACATACGATCCTCCGTAATTTTGTGTTCCCGTTTAGTTTAGTTCAGAAATTTAATATCTGAAGCGCGTCACGCGTTATCCGCCAGTTTATGGACTATTCTGAAAGCCCTGCTAATGCTGATTACTGTAAGGTTGCCGGGCAGGAAAAGATAACGAGGAAAAGATATGTATTTACGACCTGACGAGGTGGCACGCGTTCTTGAAAAAGAGGGATTCACCATGGATGAGGTGACGCCAAAAGCGTATGGATATCGCCGCGGCGAGAATTATGTTTATGTTAATCGTGAAGCCAGGATGGGACGTACCGCTCTCATTATTCACCCGACGCTGAAAGACAGAAGTCTGTCATTTGCTGAGCCTGCCTCGGATATTAAAACCTGCGACCACTATCAGCAATTTCCGCTCTATTTAGGCGGTGAACGGCATGAGCATTATGGTATTCCGCACGGTTTCAGTTCGCGTATGGCGCTGGAGCGGTTTCTGAAGGGACTGTTTGGCGACGTACAGTAAATCTGCGACTGGCTTTCGCCAGTCGCTTCACATTACGCTTTTACCTGGCCGTACTGGCTGACCTTAAACAGGCGGCGGCAGTAGTCGAGGAAATAGCCGTATACCGCACCCATCAGCATTGATACCACGATATTCGAACTGACCGCTGCGGCGATCTGGTGCCAGTCCGCGCCCACTGTCAGGAGAATAGCCACGTAGACCGGCGACTGGAACGTGACGTACGCCAGCACGTCGGCAAGATTTTTCATCCAGCCCGCCGGGCTGATGCGGCGCGCGAAACGCATAACGGCATCGCGGTATAGCCCGTAAGGCCATGCGATAATAATATTGACCGGGATCGCCACCAGACGAGAAGAAAGTGACTGCTCGAAGGTCATTCCGGAGAGGAATATTTCAATCAGCATGTTCACAACGGAACAGTAGATAACCATCGCGAAAGTATCCGCCACCGCGTGGCGCAGGCGAGATTGCGGCGAGAACATGTCTGAACTCCTTGAGAAGAACGCAGTGGAATCGGTTTTCCTTCAGCGGCTAGTGCTTTAGGTTGGTTTGTTTGAGGTGTATAGCGTATATCTCTATGTTTGAACTAACAACTAGTGATTAATTTTTATTTACTCGCCTTTTGTCCACAAAATTCTCTAAAATTGGTTGTTTTTTATCCGGTTCGTTATAATCTGTCTCATCAAATGTTTTACTTATATAAATCAGTGGGTTAGATGTTTTGCTTTTGACTCAGAAATCCACTCCCCTGATGATAGCGCAGTATGCTGTGATTTGGATTAAAGTTGACCATTTATATTGATTCGGTGATTAGATCTACGTGTTTCCCGCCAATGCTATGCGCTATTATTAACGGCGATATTTAAATATATTTACATTTATGCCCGTTTGGACCTTTGGGTAGATATTTCAACTGAAATGAATTATTCTTGGGGCGATTTATCTATTTACCCCAAAGAAAAGGTTTTCAATAATATGTCTTTGACGTTACAGAATCTTAATAATATCCGAACCCTGCGCGCGATGGCGCGAGAATTAACCCTGGACGTTCTTGAGGAAATGCTGGAAAAGGTCAGGGTCGTTACTGAAGAAAAACGCAATGAGCTGGCGGAATTAGAGCAGCAGCGCGCTGAACAGCAGGAAAAAATTAATAACCTGCTGGAACTGATGAAAGCCGATGGTATTTCTCCGACTGACCTGCTGGGTTCAGAACTGGCGCAGGCGGGTAAACCGACTAAAAAGCGTAAACCGCGTGAAGCGAAATATCGCTTTATTGACCAGAACGGTGAAGAAAAAACGTGGACCGGCCAGGGCCGCACGCCGAAGCCTATTGCCAGCGCACTGGCAGAGGGTAAATCACTGGATGATTTTCTGATCTAATACGTGGACCGGGCGGAACAAGCCGCCCGGTTGTCTGTTCAGCAGACGCCGAAATCACCTTCTTCGGTATACGGCGCCAAATCGGCCGCTTTCAGCGTATATTTCTCGCCTTGTTCATTGCTGGCCTGTACCGCCACCACGTTTTCACCGTTCACTTCGAGCACTTTCAGCTTTGGGCCGCCTTTTAGCGGTTGCACATAATCACCGACAGAAAACATATAACCTCCTCTTCGTTTTAGCGATCTTCACCTTAGCCGACGTCTGAAGCCGGGTACAGCGTAATTCATTGATTACTGCTTATGAGGTATGACGGTTCCACGGCATCACTTTCAGCAACCGTGCCATACCACAAAAACCTGTCACACCGGCGAACAGCAGCCCGGCACCGACGAAACCGCTCAGCAGGAAAAAGCCGCTGGAGACGCTATAACCCAGCACCACGCCGCAGAGGATTAGCAGCCCGGCGGCAATTTGTACCTGCCGCATCAGCGGGAGCGGCTGGGATTTATCTTCAACGGTCAGCAGCCCGGCCTGCTTCCAGCCCTGAATGCCCCCCTCAACCACGAAGGCCTGAGCTGGCAACGCTGCCTGCGCAAGACGCGCAGCATTGTTTGATGTCCGTGTCCCGGACTGACAGTGGAAAATCACCGTTTCACCAGGGGCAGCGTTGAGCCCGCCGGGTAAAGAATCCAGCGGTATGGAGCGTGCTGCCGGAATATGCTCGCGGGCATACTCATCGGGATCGCGAATATCAATCAGTTTTGCGCCTTCTTTAATAAGCGCGTTCGCCTGCTGTGGCGAAATAAGAGAAAGAGACATGGTGTTTCCTTACGGTCAATTTATGGGTAGTAGAACATTTAAGGAAGGGCTTAAGCCAGTGTAAAGAGGGTAAAGGCAGGTAAAAGCGCGAGAGACGAATGGCAGTAACCCGTAAACTGGCTATGCTTAGAGAAATGTCTCTTTTTAATTTTCAATTGGTTAGCTTGCACGGAGTGATTATGGGTTTTTGGCGCGTTGTTTTTACGATTATTCTCCCGCCGCTGGGCGTGCTGCTTGGCAAGGGACTGGGCTGGGCGTTTATTCTGAACATCCTTCTGACCATCCTGGGTTACTTCCCGGGCCTTATCCACGCGTTTTGGGTGCAGACGAAAAACTAAGCACGCCACAGTAAATCACTGTATATACCGGTTAATACGCCTTCCGGGCCAAACTGCTGTTTGATCCAGCGCGTCACCTGGCCGGTCGCCGCATGCTGCGTGGCGAGCAGCATGCGCGAGTCCTGACGCGGATTGTTAATACGCCGCGTGATGAGCAGACCGTCTTCCATCGCTTCTCTTGCCATGTATTCCGGCAAAAAGCCAATCCCTTCCCCCAGAATCTGGCACTGGCATTTGGTGTTGAAATCCGGCACCAGAATCGCCTCCTGCCCGTGCAGCAGCCAGCCGACCTTCTTGTTGATAGTATGCGCGGTATCTTCCACCATGATGTTGGGGTACAGGCGCAACTGGCTCTCCGCTATCGGTTCGGGAACAAAGGCGAGGGGATGTTCCGGCGCGATGGCAAACACCCAGCGAATGGCGCCAATTTCGGTGTAATCAATCCCGCCGCCGTCCAGCAGCGTATCCGGCGCGCCAATCGCGATGTTGGCCTGATTGTTGATGATCGAATCCCAGACGCCGTTATACACCTCGGTCGTCACCGTGATCTGGCAGGTGGGAAACTGCTTTTTCAGCACCTGCAGCAAACGCGCGGTATGGCGCGGCGTATACAAGAGCTGATTAATGCAGATGCGCACTCGCGCCTCGATGCCCTGCGAAATGGTATCAATCCCGCGCTTGATGGCGTGGAAGTCGTTCAGCAGGTCGGTGGCCTTACGGTAAAAATAAAACCCGGACTCCGTCAGCTCGATGCTGCGCGTGTTGCGCACAAACAGCACCACGTCCAGCCCGGTCTCCATGCGCTTAATGGTGTAGCTAATGGCGGAGGTCGTCACGCCCAGCTCGGCGGCGGCTTTGCTGAAGCTGCCGAAGCGTGCCGCGGTGGTGAAGGCCAGCAGGTTCTCTTCGGTAAAGATGGAATTCATATCACAGCATCCTCAGCCATCAGTTTTGAACATATTTTAACAGCGCCGTTACATCATATTTGAAGTGTGTCACAGTTCTGACTATTTACGCGGAGCCGCGTCCTGCAAGGCTTTTACAACCATAAGGATAATGCTGCCTGAGGCGCTAAAAAACGGTAAACCATAAGAAAAAGGTTGCACAGACGCACGTTTTAGCTTGACTGTTGAATTTAACTCAACAATGAATTGCGTGTCGATGAATCATTTTTAAGCGGATTCTTTTGTGACCAGGCTGTTGCTATTCTCAGGTCATCAGAAGTGAAACATTGGGAGACTGAATATGTCTGCAAACGCACTCGTTACGGAATTTCTGCTGGCGGCAGAAGAGGGCAACATCGACGCGCTAAAAGCCTGCCTGGATAACGGCGTGGATATTAACGCCACCAACCGCCAGAAAAGAACCGCCATTATTATTGCCAGCCTGAAAAAGCATTACGCCTGCGTGGAATTTTTAATTGCCGCCGGCGCGGATATTGATAAACAGGACCAGACCTGTTTTAACCCCTTCCTGATAAGCTGCCTGACTAATGATTTAACCCTGCTGCGCATCGTTCTTCCGGCGAATCCGGATCTCGACCGTCTGACGCGCTTCGGCGGCGTGGGCATTACCCCTGCCAGTGAAAAAGGCCACGTTGAAATCGTGCGCGAGCTGCTGGAAAAAACCGATATTAACGTCAACCACACTAACTTTGTCGGCTGGACGCCGCTGCTGGAAGCCATCGTGCTGAATGACGGCGGCGCAAAGCAGCAGGAAATTGTGAAGCTGCTGCTGGATCACGGCGCGAATCCGCACATGACCGATAAATACGGCAAAACCCCGCTCGAACTGGCGCGGGAAAAAGGCTTCGATGCAATAGCCGACCTGCTGCTGGCGGCGGGCGCATAACGCATTCGGCCAGCCACGTCCGGCTGGCCGTTAATTCAAACAGTATTTTTACCGACGTGCATTCTGCGCGACGGCGGCCCCCTTTTATCCGTATTCAGGAGAAAACAATGCCAACCAAAATCGTCATAAAAAAGAACACGTATTTCGATTCGGTTTCCTTAATGTCGGTTTCCACCAAAGCCAATAAATTGCCGGGCGTCGAACAGGCGTTTGTGGCAATGGCGACGGAAATGAATAAAGGCGTTCTGAAAAATCTCGGGCTGCTCACGCCGGAATTGGCGGAAGCCAAAAATGGCGACCTCATGATCGTGATTAAAGGCGACGCAGCGAACGATGAAACGCTGGCGGAAATAGAAGCTTTATTTACCCATAAAGCGAGCGGCGGCACCCATGAAGCACGCTACGCGACGATTGCCAGCGCCAAAACTCATCGCCCGGACAGCAACCTGGCGGTCATTTCCGTCAACGGCACCTTTGCCGCCCGCGAAGCGCGTCAGGCGCTGGAAAACGATCTTAACGTGATGCTGTTCTCCGATAACGTGTCGCTCGACGACGAGCTGGCGCTGAAGCTGCTGGCGCATGAGAAAGGGCTGCTGATGATGGGGCCTGACTGCGGAACCGCCATCATCAACGGTGCGGGGCTGTGCTTCGCCAACGCGGTGCGTCGCGGGCCGATTGGGATTGTTGGCGCCTCCGGCACCGGCAGCCAGGAGCTGAGCGTGCGCATTCACGAGTTCGGCGGCGGCGTGTCGCAGCTGATCGGCACCGGAGGGCGCGATCTCAGCGAGAAAATCGGCGGCCTGATGATGCTCGACGCCATCGACATGCTTGAGGCGGATGAGGTCACTCAGGTGATTGCGCTCATCTCCAAGCCACCTGCGCCAGCGGTGGCAGAAAAGGTGCTGGCCCGCGCCAGAGCCTGCCGCAAGCCGGTGGTTGTTTGCTTCCTCGGCCGCAGCGAACCGCCCGCCGATGAAGACGGCCTGCAGTTTGCGCGTGGCACCAAAGAAGCGGCGCTGAAGGCGGTGCTGCTTACCGGCATTAAAAAAGAGTCCCTGGATCTGCATCCGCTCAACTGGCCTTTGATTGAAGAGGTGCGCGCCCGCCTGACCCCGCAGCAGAAGTACATTCGCGGCCTGTTCTGTGGCGGCACCCTGTGCGACGAAGCGATGTTTGCCGCGCTGGAGAAGTTCGACGATGCCTGGAGCAATATCCAGCCCGATCCGGCTAAGCGCCTGAAGGACATCAGCGTCAGCCAGGCCCACACCTTCCTTGACTTCGGTGACGACGACTTCACCAACGGCAAACCGCACCCAATGATCGACCCGACCAACCGCATCAGCCGCCTGCTACAGGAGGCGCGCGATCCGCAGGTGGGCGTCATCGTGATGGACTTCGTGCTCGGCTTTGGCGCACACGAGGATCCGGTGGGGGTGATGATCGACGCGATCAAAGAGGCGCAGGCGATCGCGAAGGCCGATAACCGTCCGCTGGAGATCCTCGGCTACGTGCTCGGCACCGACCAGGATCCGCAGTCGCTGGCGCAGCAGTGCCAGCGGCTGACCGACGCAGGCGTCATCTGGGCCAGCAGCAGCACCAACACCGGATTACTGGCACGCGAATTTGTCTGCAAAGGGGAGAAAGCATAATGACCACTTTATTCAACCAGCCGCTTAACGTCATTAACGTCGGCATTGCAATGTTCAGCGAAGACCTCAAAAAGCAGCACGTTCCCGTGACCCAGCTCGACTGGACGCCGCCGGGGCAGGGCAACATGCAGGTGGTGGAAGCGCTCGACCAGCTGGCGGAAAAACCATTGGCGGAGAAGATCGCCGCCGCGAACAAAATCGCCCTTGAGCGCATTATCCAGTCCCATCCGGTGCTGGTGGGCTATGACCAGGCAATTAACGTAGTGCCGGGCATGACCCGCACCACCATTCTGCACGCCGGTCCGCCCGTCGCATGGGAAAACATGTGCGGCGCGATGAAGGGCGCGGTTACCGGTGCGCTGGTATTTGAAGGGCTGGCAACGGATCTGGAGGATGCCGCAAGGCTGGCGGCTTCCGGGGAGATCACCTTCTCGCCGTGCCACGAGCACGACTGCGTGGGCTCCATGGCGGGCGTCACCTCCGCGTCAATGTTTATGCACATTGTTGAGAACAAAACCTACGGCAACCGCGCCTTCACCAACCTCAGCGAGCAGATGGCGAAGATCCTGCGTATGGGCGCTAACGACCAGAGCGTGATCGACCGCCTGAACTGGATGCGCGACGTGCTCGGTCCGATGCTGCGCGACGCGATGAATATCATCGGCGAAATCGACCTGCGCCTGATGCTGGCCCAGGCGCTGCACATGGGCGACGAGTGCCACAACCGCAACAACGCCGGCACCACGCTGCTGATCCAGGCGCTGACGCCGGGGCTGATTCAGGCGGGCTACCCGGTGGAGCAGCAGCGCGAGGTGTTTGAGTTTGTCGCCAGCAGCGACTACTTCTCCGGCCCGACGTGGATGGCGATGTGTAAAGCCGCGCTGGATGCCGCTCACGGCATTGAATATAGCACCGTGGTTACCACCATGGCGCGCAACGGCTACGAGTTCGGCCTGCGCGTTTCCGGCCTGCCGGGACAGTGGTTCACCGGCCCGGCGCAGCAGGTGATTGGCCCGATGTTCGCAGGCTATAAGCCGGAAGACTCCGGGCTGGATATTGGCGACAGCGCCATCACCGAAACCTACGGCATCGGCGGCTTTGCGATGGCGACGGCACCGGCCATCGTTGCGCTGGTGGGCGGCACGGTGGAGGAAGCCATCGACTTCTCGCGCCAGATGCGCGAAATCACCCTCGGCGAGAACCCGAACGTCACCATTCCGCTGCTGTCGTTTATGGGCATTCCAACCGCCATCGACATCACCAGAGTGGCGGGCAGCGGCATTCTGCCGGTGATCAACACCGCCATTGCCCACAAAGACGCGGGTATCGGCATGATTGGGGCGGGCATCGTTCACCCGCCGTTTAGCTGTTTTGAAAAGGCGCTGTTGACCTTCCGCGATCGCTACGTTCTATAAGGTATGCATCCATGAAAAACATGAAACTGGAGTGGAAAAGAGGTGACTGGGCGGCCTATTTCGGGTTGATGACCAACAACCTGACTAATTTGCTGACCATGATGGGGCTGCTCATTTTTGTCGTCGGCATCCCGAAGGAGATTGTTTATGGACGCATCGCGCCGGCCTTCGGGCTGGCGGTGCTGGTAGCGAGCTTATGCTACACATGGTTTGGCCTGCAAATGGCGCGCGCCACCGGACGTACGGACGTCACCGCGCTGCCGTCCGGCCCCAGCGCACCCTCGATTTTTACCGTGACCTTCCTGGTCCTGATGCCCGTCTACCAGCAAACCGGCGATGCGGATTTCGCGATTCAGATTGGCCTGGTGTGGTGCTTTGTGGAAGCGATGATCCTCGCGGGCGGCTCGTTCCTGGGTGAGACCATCCGCAAGATGATCCCGCGTACCGTGCTGCTGTCGTGCCTGTCCGGTCTTGGCCTGCTGCTGCTGGCGATGAACCCGATGTTGCAGGCGTTCGAAGCGCCCACCGTGTCGTTCATCGTTCTGCTGCTGATCTTCATTAACTGGTTCGGTAAAAAGCCGATTTTCGCCAAAATCCCGACCGGCCTGCTGCTGCTGATTGCCGGAACGGCGCTGGCGTGGATTTCCGGACTGCAAAGCCCGGATGCCATTAAGGCGTCCATGTCATCCTTCGGCTTTAACCCGCCGGAAGTGCACGTGGACAGCTTTATGCAGGGCCTGCCGCACGCGCTGCCTTATCTGGCGTCCGCCGTACCGCTGGGGCTGGCGAACTACATCTTTGACCTGGAGAACATCGAAAGCGCCCACGCAGCGGGGGATGAGTACCCGACCCGCAAGGTGATGCTGGCGAACGGCCTGGCTTCCATGCTCGGCTGCCTGATGGGCAACCCGTTCCCGGTCACGGTCTACGTGGGCCATCCCGGCTGGAAGGCGATGGGGGCGAGCATCGGCTACACGCTGGCGTCCGGCGTGACCATGTTCATCGTGCCGCTGTTCGGGCTGGGGGCGTTTATGCTCGCCATCATACCGATGACCGCTATCGTGCCGATTCTGGTGTTTATCGGCGTCGTCACCGCCAACCAGGTGGTGCGGGAAACCCCCAAAGTAGAGGTGCCCGTCATCTTTATCTGCCTGTTCCCGTGGATCGCTAACTGGGCGCTGACCATGATGAACAGCGTGATGAGCGCGGCGGGAACCAGCGCGGCGAAAATTGGCACCGACGTGCTGCACAGCAAAGGGATCTACTACGAGGGGCTGATGCACCTCGGCAACGGTGCGCCGCTCGCCAGCATGCTCTGGGGCTGTATCGCTATCTTCGCCATCATTAACAAACCGCTGCGCGGGGCCGTCGCCGCCGCAGGAGGCGCCCTGCTGGCGTTGTTTGGCGTGATCCACGCGCCAGTGGTGGGCTTTGCCGAGGGCAGTTCCCTGATGTTCGTCACGGCCTACCTGATGATGGGTGGCATGTTTGTGGTGAAGCATTTCCTCGACAGCCGCGAAGTTGCGAGCGCTGAAGTTACTGTTGCGAAGGAAAACGTATGAAAGAGCTAATGGTCGTCGCCATCGGCGGCAACAGCATTATCAAAGACAACGCCAGCCAGTCGGTTGAACATCAGGCGCAGGCGGTCAAAGCGGTGGCCGAGTCGGTGCTCGAAATGCTGGCCTCCGACTATGACATCGTCCTCACCCACGGCAACGGCCCGCAGGTGGGGCTGGATCTGCGCCGCGCCGAGATCGCTCACGAGCGGGAAGGGCTGCCGCTGACCCCGCTGGCAAACTGCGTGGCGGATACCCAGGGCGGTATCGGCTATCTGATCCAGCAGGCGCTCAACAACCGCCTGGCGGCGCGTGGCGAGCAAAAGGCGGTCACGGTCGTCACCCAGGTGGAGGTGGATAAAAACGATCCCGGCTTTACGCACCCGACAAAACCGATCGGCGCGTTCTTCAGCGAGGCGCAGCGCGACGAGCTACAGCTCGCGCACCCGGACTGGCATTTTGTCGAGGATTCAGGCCGGGGCTATCGCCGCGTGGTGGCCTCGCCCCAGCCGCTGCGCATCGTCGAGGCGGATGCGATTAAGGCGCTAACGCAGAAAGGTTTTGTGGTCATCGGCGCGGGCGGCGGAGGCATTCCCGTGGTGCGCAGCGAGCAAGGGGATTATCAGAGCGTGGATGCGGTTATCGATAAAGATCTCTCCACCGCGCTGCTGGCCCGTGAGATTTGCGCCGACGTGCTGGTGATAACCACCGGCGTGGAGAAAGTCTGCGTTAACTTCGGCAAGCCAGACCAGCAGGCGCTGGACACCGTCAGCGTGGCGCAGATGACGCGCTACATGGACGAAGGCCACTTCCCGGCGGGCAGCATGCTGCCCAAAATCGTCGCCTCGCTGGCATTTTTACGCCACGGCGGCAGGCGCGTGATCATTACCTCGCCGGACCGCCTGCCCGCGGCGCTGCGCGGTGAAACGGGTACCCACATTGTTAATGAAGGAAGATAAGATGAGTGAAAACAAAAGCCGCCGCGAGTTTATCAGCCAGAGCGGCAAAATAGTCACCGCCTGCGCGCTGTTTGGCGCCACCGGCTCCGTCGCGTATGCTGCCGACTCTGCAAAGGCAACCTGCGAGACGGGGAAACCGATGAACATCACTGCAAAACATTACTATCTGGACAACGTGCTGCTGGAGGCCGGGTTCAACTTCGAGGGCAGAGTGGCGACGAGCACCCGCACCGAGCTGAAAACGCTGGAGATTAAAGACGGGAAAATTGTCGCCCTGCGCGATAACGGCAGCCACGCCGACGCGACCCTGCCGCACTACGACGCGGGTAAAAAGCTGATGCTTCCGGCGATGCGCGACATGCACATTCACCTGGATAAAACCTTCTACGGCGGCCCGTGGCGCTCCCTGAACCGTCCGGCGGGCACCACCATTCAGGACATGATCCGCCTGGAGCAGAAGCTGCTGCCGGAGTTACAGCCCTACACGCAAGAACGCGCCGAAAAGCTGATCGACCTGATCCAGTCCAAAGGGTCCACCATCGCCCGCAGCCACTGCAATATTGAGCCGGTTTCCGGCCTGAAAAACCTGGAAAATTTGCAGGCGGTGCTGGCGCGCCGCAGCGCAGGTTTTGACTGCGAAATCGTTGCCTTCCCGCAGCACGGCCTGCTGCTCTCCAACTCTGAAAAGCTGATGCGCGAGGCGATGCAGGCGGGGGCGCACTACGTAGGCGGGCTGGACCCAACCAGCGTTGACGGCGCGATGGAGAAATCGCTCGATACTATGTTCCAGATTGCGCTGGATTACGACAAAGGGGTGGATATTCACCTCCATGAAACCAGCCCGGCGGGCGTGGCGGCGGTGAACTACATGGTGGAAACCGTGGAGAAAACGCCGGAGCTGAAGGGGAAGCTGACCATCAGCCACGCCTTCGCGCTGGCGACGCTCAACGAGCAGCAGGTGGATGAGATTGCCACCCGCATGGCGGCGCAGCAGGTGACCATCGCCTCCACCGTGCCGATTGGCACCCTGCACATGCCGCTGAAGCAACTGCGGGAGAAGGGCGTGTTTGTTATGACCGGCACCGACAGCGTGATCGACCACTGGTCGCCGTACGGTCTGGGGGACATGCTGGAGAAAGCCAATCTGTACGCCCAGCTCTATATTCGTCCGAACGAGCAGACGCTCTCCCGCGCGCTCGGCATCGCCACCGGCGACGTGCTGCCGCTGAACGATAAAGGTGAACGCGTATGGCCGAAAGCGCAGGACGACGCCAGCTTTGTGCTGGTGGACGCCTCCTGTTCCGCCGAGGCCGTGGCGCGCATTTCTCCGCGTACCGCGACGTTCCACAAGGGGAATCTCGTCTGGGGCACGGTCGCCTGACGCCACGATGGGGTATCGCTACAGGTGATACCCCGACAATCGCAACTCCCGATCAATCCACTCGACGAACTGCTGGATCTTCCACGCGCGTTCGTTCATGTGCGGCATCACCAGATGATGCGCGTTAATGGCGATTCCCATCTCATCCGGCAGCACCTGTACCAGCGAGCCATCCTTCAGGTGATCGGTAGCCATCATTTTGCTCTCCAGAATAAACCCCAGCCCCATGCGCGCCGCTTCAAAGCTCATATAGGAACGGTCGAAGCTGAGGCTGAAATTGAGCCAGGGCCTGTCGATATTGTGCCAGGCGAACCATTTTTCCCAGTTCACCAGAGTGCTGGTGGAGGAGATAAGCGACTGTTGCAGCAGATCGGCGGGCGTGCTGATGGGATGCTCTTCTGCATAGCCCGGCGAGGCCAATACTACCAGCGTGTCGTTTTTAATGGTCATCACCCGGTAAGCATCCCAGTCCGGAATACCATGACGGATATCAATGTCGATATTATCTCTGGCGAACTGCAGGTTCTCATAGGAGCAGGTGAGATTGATGGTGATATCAGGATATTCGGCGCGGAATCTGCCCAGACGGCGCAACAGCCATGACAGTCCGAAGGTGGGGGAAGAGTGCACGCGAAGCACAGCATTGTCTTTTTCTTTCACGATCTGATCGGTGGCGCGCCCAATGGCGCTCATCGCCGCCGAGACCTCCCGCAAATATTTTTCTCCCGTCGGGGTGAGTTGAACCCCTTTGCCGCTGCGGATAAATAATTTCTTGCCCAGCCACGATTCCAGCGACGCGATCTGGTGGCTTACCGCCGAAGGCGTGACGTTGAGCTGTTCCGCCGCCTGATGGATGCTCAGGGCGTTAGCAACGGCGATAAACGCCTGCAAATTTCTGAGCGAGGGCAGCGATAACGTCTGGCGATCCTGCGCGGACATGGCCTACTCCTTACACGATAATTGATAAAAAACATAACATTGAGACTGCGAGCGGGCAATTTTATCCTGATGTTATTTTTTTGAGCTGTATCGCGAATCAAATTTATCTCAGCAATAAATGAGCTTTATTGAATGGCGTTTCATGGGTGAGCCGATATATTGACGTTGAACGCAATAATAAAACGACTCACGGTGTTCGAATAATGAGGTAAGTTATGTCTCGTATAGAACAAGCTGTCCCCTACATAAAGACTAAAAAAACCAATTACCGTTTCGTTGTGCTGGCATTAATTTTTATTGTTTATGCTATTAACTATGCTGACCGAACAAATATTGGTGCGGTACTGCCGTTTATCATTGACGAATTTCATATCAATAATTTCGAAGCCGGTGCCATCGCCAGCATGTTTTTTTTGGGATACGCCCTGAGCCAAATTCCTGCGGGCTTTTTTATTGCCAAAAAGGGAATTCGCGGCATGGTGGCACTGTCGATATTCGGCTTCTCTGCCTTTACCTGGCTGATGGGCACCGCAACCTCGGTTCTGGGCCTGAAGTGTATCCGCCTGGGGCTAGGGTTAACAGAGGGGCCGTGCCCGGTTGGGCTGGCCTCCACCATCAATAACTGGTTTCCGCCAAAGGAGAAGGCCACGGCCACGGGCGTCTACATCGCCGCCACCATGTTCGCGCCCATCCTCGTGCCGCCGCTGGCCGTGTGGATCGCCATGACCTGGGGCTGGCGCTGGGTCTTCTTCTCCTTTGCGATCCCAGGATTGGTCATTGCCGTCCTGTGGTATCTGCTGGTACGCACGAAGCCGTCCGAGAGCGCATTCGTCTCTAAAGCGGAGCTGGAGACCATTACCGCCGGTCAGGAGACGCCGGACGCCAGACGTGAAAACATCGTGATTTCACCGGGCTTTGCACGCCTCGATCGGCTGATCCGCGTGCGGGAGTTAGCCCCGGTAAGCACGGTGAAAGGGCTGTTTACCTCGAAGAATATTCTCGGCGACTGCCTGGCCTATTTTATGATGGTCAGCGTGCTGTACGGACTGTTGACGTGGATCCCGCTCTATCTGGTGAAAGAGAAAGGCTTTACGTTTATGAGCATGGGGCTGGTCGCCAGCATGCCGTGCATCGGTGGATTTATCGGTGCGATTTTTGGCGGCTACGTCTCAGACAAACTGCTCGGCCGCCGACGTAAACCGACCATGATGTTTACCGCCATCAGCACCGTTTTAATGATGGTCATTATGCTGAATATTCCGCAAAGCACCGTGGCGGTTTGCGTCGGACTATTTTTTGTCGGTCTCTGTCTGAATATTGGCTGGCCCGCTTTTACAGCTTATGGCATGGCTGTTGCGGACAGTAAAACCTATCCCATTGCCGCGTCCATCATCAATAGCGGCGGTAATCTCGGCGGATTTGTTTCCCCGATGCTGGCAGGTTATCTGCTGGATAAAACAGGTAGTTTTAATTCCGTGTTTATTTATTTCGGTATTTGCGCAGCCATTGGCTTAATTATGATTATGCTGCTGGAAGAGCCGAAATAAATCATTAAATCTCTCTTGTCCGAATGGAGTAAATATATGCTACTGAAAAATAAAGTCGCCGTTATTACCGGCGCGGCTTCCGTACGCGGTTTGGGTTTCGCTACGGCGAAATTATATGCCGAACAGGGTGCGAAAGTGGTGATTATCGATTTAAACGCTGAAGCCAGCCGGGTTGCCGCCGCGAGTCTGGGTGACGAACATCTGGGCCTTGCGGCGAACGTCAGCAATGAATTACAGGTTAATGCCGCCATTGAGCAGGTGCTGGGGAAATACGGGCGCATCGATATTCTGGTGAATAACGCCGGCATTACTCAGCCGATCAAGCTGATGGATATCAAACGCGAAAATTACGATGCGGTGCTTGACGTCAGCCTGCGCGGCACGCTGCTAATGTCCCAGGCGGTTATTCCCACTATGCGCGCGCAAAAGTCGGGCAGCATCGTCTGCATTTCATCGGTATCGGCCCAGCGCGGCGGCGGCATCTTCGGCGGCCCACACTACAGCGCTGCAAAAGCGGGTGTGCTGGGACTGGCAAAAGCCATGGCGCGTGAACTGGGGCCCGACAATGTGCGGGTAAACTGCATCACGCCGGGTCTTATCCAGACGGACATCACCGCAGGCAAGCTGAGCGATGAGATGAAAACGTCCATTCTGGCGGGCATTCCGCTTAACCGCCTCGGAGACGCGCAGGATATTGCCCGCGCCGCGCTGTTCCTCGGCAGCGACCTCTCTTCTTACTCCACCGGTATCACGCTCGACGTGAACGGCGGGATGCTGATCCATTAAGGAGATACGACGATGACGGATACCACAGTTCAACAGGTTGCCGCCGCGGCCTGGCGCATTCGCCGCTACGCGCTGCGCATGGGCGAAGTGCAGGGGCAGGGCTACATCGGGCAGGCGCTGGGCTATGCCGATGTGCTGGCCACCGCGTTTACCCACGGAATGAACCTTAAGCCGGGCGAGCCGGAGTGGGAAGGGCGTGACCGTTTTCTGCTCTCCCACGGCCATTACGCCATTGCCTGTTATGCGGCCCTGATTGAAGCCGGGATCGTTCCTGAAGAGGAGCTGGAGACCTACGGTGCGGACGACAGCCGCCTGCCGATGTCCGGTATGGCAACCTACACGCCAGGTATGGAGATCTCTGGCGGTTCGCTGGGGCAGGGCTTAAGCATTGGCGTTGGCATGGCGCTGGGGCTGAAGCACAAGCAGAGCGCGGCATGGGTCGTTAACTCCATGTCGGACGGCGAGCTGGACGAAGGGTCAACCTGGGAAGCGGCGATGTCGGCGGCACATCACGGCCTGTCGAACCTGATCGTGCTGGTGGACATTAACCGCCAGCAGGCGGATGGCAACTCGCACGCGATCCTCGGCTTTGAGCCGCTGGAGGATAAATGGACCTCCTTCGGCTGGTACGTGCAGCGCGTGAACGGCAACGATGTTCCTGCGCTGGTGACGGCGTTTGATAACGCCAAACGCTACCCGGAAAACCAGCCGCGCGTCATTTTGTGCGACACGATGATGGGCAAGGGCGTGCCGTTCCTCGAAAGGCGTGACAAGAACCATTTTATTCGCGTGGATGCTGACGAGTGGCAAAAGGCACTCGCCGTGCTGGATGCCAACAAACCTGAAGGAGTGCTGTAATGAGCCAGACCACGGAGAAAAAACCGCGTTTAACCACGTCGGCGATGATTGCCTCTATCGCGGAAGAGGGCCAGGAGACGCGCGCCGCACCGTTCGGTCACGCGCTGGTGAAGCTGGCGGAACAGCGACCGGAGATCGTCGGCATGACGGCGGATCTGTCGAAGTACACCGATCTACACATTTTTGCCCAGGCCTACCCGGAACGCTTCTTCCAGATGGGCATGGCCGAACAGCTGTTAATGGGGGCCGCGGGCGGTATGGCGAAAGAGGGCTTTATTCCTTTCGCCACAACCTATGCCGTCTTCGCTACCCGCCGCGCCTACGACTTTATCCATCAGGTGATTGCTGAAGAGCACCTGAACGTGAAGATCTGCGCGGCGCTGCCGGGGCTAACCACCGGTTACGGGCCGAGCCACCAGGCGACGGAAGATATTGCGATTATGCGCGGTATTCCGGGCATGACGATTATCGATCCCTGTGACGCAATCGACACGGAACAGGCGGTGCCGGCGATGGCAGCGCACGATGGCCCTGTCTATATGCGCCTGCTGCGCGGCAAGGTGCCGGTGGTGCTGGACCAGTACAACTACCAGTTTAAGATTGGCAAAGCTGCGCTGCTGGAAGAGGGGAGCGATGTCCTGATCGTCGCCTCAGGCCTGATGACCATGCGTGCGCTGGGGGCGGCGAAGCAGCTGCGTAAGGATAACGTCAGCGTGGCGGTGCTGCACTCGCCCACCATTAAGCCGCTGGACGAAGAGACGATCCTGGCGCAGGCCGCGAAGCCGGGACGGCTGGTCATCGTGGCGGAAAACCACAGCAGCGTAGGCGGGTTGTGCGAAGCCGTCGCGTCGCTGTTGATGCGCAACCGCGTGAACGTGGATTTCGATACCGTCGCGCTGCCGGACGCGTTCCTTGATGCGGGCGCGTTGCCCACCCTCCATGACCGTTACGGGATTTCAACCACAGCCATGGTGGAGAAAATCCGGCGCAGGCTGTGATTTATCAGACGGATACGTTGCCAACGAGCGAGGGGTGCTTTACCCTCGCCTCTGTTGCGATAAAGGAGTCCGTCATGGCACAAAACATCTACGACAACCCGGCGTTTTTTGAAGGCTACGCTCAGCTTCCGCGTTCGGTGCACGGGCTGGACGGTGCGCCTGAGTGGCCTGCGCTCAAGGCAATGCTGCCTGATTTAACCGGCAAAGCGGTTATCGATCTCGGCTGCGGTTACGGCTGGTTCTGCCGCGCGGCGCGCGAGTTGGGCGCTAGCGACGTTACGGGCGTCGATATCTCAGAAAAAATGCTTGCCCGCGCGGCTGAACTGACGGATGACGTACAGATTCACTATCAGCGTAGCGATCTGGAATCTCTTCAGCTTCGCGAAAACAGTCTCGATCTGGTCTACAGCTCGCTGGCGCTTCACTACCTGCCGGAGCTGGGCACGCTATTCGCCAACGTTCAGCGTGCGCTAAAACCGGGTGGCAGCCTGGTCTTCTCGATGGAGCACCCGATTTACACCTGCGCCACCCGTCAGGGCTGGCTGACCGACGACAGCGGCGAGCGGTTCTGGGGCGTGAACCATTATCAGGACGAAAGCCAGCGCGTCAGCAACTGGCTGGCGGATGGAGTGATTAAATACCACCGCACGCTGGGCACCACGCTTAACGCGCTGATAAAGGCCGGGTTAACGATAAGTGAAGTCAATGAGTGGGGACCAACGCAGGCGCAGATTGACGCCTGGCCTGCATTGTCCGAAGAGGCGGAGCGCCCGATGCTGGTGCTGATGTCCGCCCGTAAGGCTCAGTAACCTACCTTATACACCCGCCCGCTCTGCACCCCTTCCACGCTGCGGCGGTAGGCCTGGGCCACGGTCGCGGCGGGAACGCTTTCAAAGCCAGGGAAGAACCCGTCATACGCTTCGGCGGATTCCGTCAGTACCGTTGGGCTAATCAGGTTAATGCGGATCCCGCGCGGCAGTTCGCAGGCTGCGGCGCGGACAAACCCTTCCAGCGCCGCATTGACCGTGGTGGCATTTACGCCCTGCGCAATCGGCTCGTGCGCCACAATCCCGCTTATCAGCGTAATCGAGCCGCCTTCGTTCAGATAATGCTGGCCGGTCAGCGCCAGACGCACCTGCCCGAGCAGCTTATCCTGCAGGCCCTGGTTGAAGTCGCTGTCCTTCATGGTCGCGAGCGGGCCAAAGTAGAGACCACCGCTGGCGGAGACAATCGCATCCACCGGGCCGATTTTCTCAAACAGCGCCTGCACGCTCGCCTGCGAGGTGATATCCACCTGGTAGTCGCCCCGCGTGCGACCCACGCGGATGACCTCGTGACGACGGCTTAACTCTTCGGTTACGGCACGACCGACCGTACCGCTGGCACCAATAATGACGATTTTCATATCCGACTCCTCATGTTGTGAGCCCTCATTCTTTAATAAATAAAAAGTCAGATAAACTGGGCTAAAGTTAGATGATTACTAACCAGGGGTTTGGAATATGGATAAACTTCGCGGCATGGAGACGTTTATCGCGGTGGTAGAGAGCGGCAGCTTCACAGGCGCGGCGGCGCGGCTGGAGATGTCGGCGGTGATGGTCGGGAAATATATTGCTCTGCTCGAATCTCAGCTGGGCACGCGGCTGCTGGAGCGCAATACCCGTCGCCAGAGCCTGACCGACGCCGGACGCGTTTATTTTGAAGAGGCCAGGCGCGTGCTGGAGCAGGTCTCGATTGCCGAAAGCGCGGTTGAACGGCTGCGCGCGGCGCCCGCCGGCACCCTGCGCGTCACCGCCCCCACGTCGTTTGGCGGCTGCGCGATCGCCCCTCTGACGGCCACATTTTTGCAGCGCTACCCGGAAGTGCGTATCGAACTGGATCTCACCAACCGGATGGTCGATCTGGTGGAAGAGGGGGTCGATCTGGCCATTCGCATTGGCGATATCCGCAATGACGATCTGGTGGCGAAATATCTGTGTCCCTACAACATGGTGATCTGCGCCGCGCCGGATTATCTGGCGCGACACGGCACGCCGCAGACGCCCGCCGATCTGGTGGATCATCTGTGCCTGTCGCACACGGTGTGGACCGCGCGCAACGAGTGGCGGCTGCCGGGTGCGGAAGGGGAGGTGCGCTGGAAGCGGGATGCGATCTTAAGATGCAACGACGGCTACGGCTTACGCATGGCGGCGCGAGCCGGGGCAGGGCTGCTGCTGCAACCGGAAGTGCTGGTGGCGGAAGAGCTGGCAAGCGGCAGGCTGGTGCGTGTGCTGGAGCCGTTCACGCCCGCGCCGAGGCCGGTGCATTTACTGTGGCGTCAGGATTTGCGTCCCCTTCCTAAGCTAACGGAATTTATTGCTCATATTCTGCTAAGATTGGGCACAATATAAAAAAAGAAGGTAATCAAAGAATGTCTGCAAACAAACTCGCCAGCAGCGCGCAGGGCCTGCAATCATCTGCCATCCGTGAATTATTAAAACATAGCAAAATGGCGGGCGTGATTTCGCTGGGCGGCGGTATTCCTAATCCGGACCTGTTCGATCGCGAAGGGCTTAAAATTGCCGCCGATGCCGTGTTGTCACAGAATTTTGGCGAGGCGTTCCAGTATGGCCTGACGGAAGGCGTACCGGGGCTGCGCGAAGAAATTAAACGCATCTGCGAGGGGCGCGGCATCGCCTGTAAGGCCGATGACGTGGTCATTACTTCCGGCTCTCAACAATCTCTGGACGTGCTGGCGCGTGCGTTAATTAATCCGGGCGATACGGTTGTCGTTGAACGTCCTACCTATCTCGCCGCGCTGCAGGTCTTTGGCCTGGCACAGGCGAATTTTGAATCCGTCGGCACCGACGGCGACGGCATGAAGGTCGATGAACTTGAAGCGCTGGTGGCGAAGAAAACCATCAAGGCGGTTTATATCGTTCCAACCTTTGGTAACCCTGGCGGCGTAACGCTTTCCGAGGCGCGCCGTAAACAGCTGGTGGAATTATCAAAGCGCTATGATTTCGTGATTATCGAAGACGATCCATACAGCGAAATTAACTACACCGACGACGTGTTCCGCCCGCTGATTGCCCATGCGAAAGATATCGGCAATGAGGATAACGTGGTGTACACCTCTACCTTCTCCAAAATCCTCGCGCCGGGCACCCGCGTGGGCTGGGTGCTGGTGCCGGAATGGCTGAAGCGCGCGGTGGTGAACCTCAAGCAAACCACCGATCTGCACACCAGCACGCTGTCCCAGCTGATGACCTACGAGTATCTGAAAACCGGGCGTCTGGCGAACCAGATTAAAATGATCCGCGAGGCCTATCGCCAGAAATACCAGACGTTTGCAACGGAACTGGAAGCCGAGCTGGGCGATGTGATGTCGTTCCACAAGCCGAAGGGCGGGATGTTCCTGTGGGCAAAAATGAACAACGGCATGAATACGACGAAATGGCTGGAAAAAACCTTAAGCAACGGCGTGGTGTTTGTACCGGGCGAGTTCTTCTTCTGCAACGAACCGGACCCGACAACGCTGCGCATGTCATTCGTCACCCCAACGGATGAGCAGCTTAAAGAAGCGGTTCGACGCCTGAAGATCTCCCTGTAACAGAGCGCGCATAACGGCAGTTGCCGTTGTGCGCGCAGGGTGAGCTTATTGCGTGGCGTGGGCGAGCGCGCGGTCTGAAGCATCGCCGCCGATCGTCTGCGTCACTTCATGGATACGACAGATTTTCCCCTCGCGCAGTGTGGCAAACATATACACCTCTAATTCCGCCTGGCGACCATCTGGATACGTCACCGTAGCCCAGTGCCGGTCTGCTAAAAGATTCTCGTGACAGGCCAGCTCTTCTACCCTGAATGCGATCGCGCGGATCTGCGAGCGGACGTGGTTCAGGTGCTGCACAAAACCCCGATAATCAAGCGCGTGACCATCCGTGTACTGCTGGTAATCGGGCGTGAACACCTCTGCGGGATCTAATTCGCCTTTGAACAAGCGGCTTAACAGGCACGCCATTTTTTCGCGCTGTAGGGTATTGTCAGGCTGGGCTATCAGGGTTGTGATGATGCTCATGTTGGCTCCTTGTGTAGTTGAGCCACCATTATCCTTGACAGTCGACGGCGCAGTTTCTGTAATACGTCGATGAATAACGATTTTCGGCCAGGATAAGATGATCGGTACAGAGACGCTCCGCCATCCCGGCGGTTACCGCACCGCGTGGCACAGCCATCCCACCGGACAGCTCTGGCGTATTGCAACGGGGCTGCTGGTGATTGAGACCCAACAGGGGCGTTCGGTTGTACCGGCAAACCATATTGGCTGGATCCCACCGGGCCAGCAGCACGCCGCCTTTTCTGAAAGCGCGATAGAAGGCTGCGCTATCTATCTTGACCCTGCGTGCTGTGCAATGCTTCCCGATGCCCCCGCGCTGTTCGAGCCCGACGATCTCACTCATGCACTGTTTTCCCGCTTAAGCGTTGCAGAAAACGAGTACGATCCGCGAAAGCTCACCCTGCTGCTGGATGAGCTTGCCCTGACGCCTCAGGTGCGCTTTTATCTGCCCGTACCAACGGATCCGCGTCTGAAGAACGTGGTCAGCCACTTGCTGCAGTGTGTCGATGATAATCAAACGGTCAAGAGCCATGCCAGCCATGCCGGGATGAGCGTGCGTACGTTTAACCGTCGATTTAGCGCCCAGACGGGAATGAACTTCGTCAACTGGCGGCAGCTGGCGCGCGTCATGCAGGCAATGGAGTGGCTGGCGGCGGGGAAGCCGGTGGGATGGATTGCGCTGTCCTGCGGCTACAGCAGCGTCAGCGCATTTATTGAGGTTTTCAGAATGTGGACCGGTAAAACGCCGGGACAGTGGGGGATTAAAGGTGGCGCTGTAGAGCCGGTTTGATTCAGGACACATCCGGCTGGCCTGATTTCCTTTTTGCCATGATTTCTGCAATCGTTTTTATACGGCTCAACTCCTCCTGAGTCCGGGAATTAGTTTGCGCTTCCCAGACGTCGACGTTTAGCTGCAGGTTCAACCAGAATTCAATGGTGGTATCAAATGCCTTGGCCAGTCTGATTGCCATATCGGCCGTCAGTTTACGATTATTATTAACGAGAGCACTGATGGTATTACGGTGCACGTTAAGCATTTCCGCGAGATCGCTAATTTTCAGATTGAGCGGCTCAAGATATTCATACTGCAACACATCGCCCGGCGTGGTGGGTTTGCGTAGAGCCTGTTGAAGAGTCATAGGTAATGCCTCATTTGTATGGCGTGTACTTGTGCGGAGAGAGGTAGAGATCGTCTGCTTTGCCCTCTGACCACCTGAATACCAACCTGTATTGCCTGTTATCGCGACTCGCAGAGTACCCTGCAAGCGGGGGATTCAGCGATTCATACATATTGCCTGGCGGGGATCTCAGCTCCCGGTGCGAGGTGGCAGCGTTGATCATATCCAGCTTCCTCGCTAAGGCTGATTCAAGGCTTGAAGGGATCACATTGCTTGATTTCCCGTACAGAAAAAAATCCTTAAGCCATTGATAACGAAAATGATTAATCATAGCGCTAATGAGCTCCACTCCATGAAGCTATGTGGATAATAATGCACTCTTGCACAGTGCGCAAGTGCGTTTCGATTGGCGGCTATGTTACCCTGATGCAGGCTGAAGGAAAGCGGAAGGCGTCGTTAAAAGCGGTTTCTTCGAGGCGGATTCCAGAAAAGGGGGATTGTGGTGTGGGTGCGGCATGATGCCCTCTCCCACAGGGCTGAAGAATCCCCACAAATTACTGCGAGCAGCGAATCATCCCCTCGCCCCTTTGGGGAGAGGGTGAAGGGGAGGCGAAGACTATCGCTCCCTCAGCGCCTCCTTCGCCCGGTTAAATGGCTTGATCAGATAATCCAGTACCGTTTTCTCTCCGGTCTTGATGTCCACTGTGGCAATCATCCCCGGCACGATCGAGAAATGCCTGCCCGCCTTATTCACCAGGTAATCCTGGCTGGTGCGGATAAACACGCGGTAGTAGAACACCTCCGGCTTGGCCTCGTCCTGGATAGTGTCCGGGGATATGGTCTCCACCACCCCGTGCAGCCCGCCGTAGATGGCGTAATCATAGGCGGTGATCTTCACCAGCGCCTCCTGGTTCGGGTGGATAAAGGCGATATCGCGCGGCGAGAGGCGGGTTTCAATCAGCAGATGATCGTCCACCGGCACAATCTCCATCAGCTCGCCGTTGGGCGGGATCACGCCGCCGATGGTGGTGACTTTGATGTTTTTTACGATCCCGCGCACCGGGGATTTTACCGTCAGGCGGGTGACGGAATCCTCGCGGCCTTTGAGGATCGCCGAGACCATATCCACCTCGGCGTTGGCCTTGGATAACGCCTCGCGCGCCTGAACGTAATACTGGGAACGCACGTCGGTGAGCTTCAGCTCCAGGTCGCTTTTCTGTCGCTGCAGGCGGAGCACTTCCACGTGGCTGGCGGCGCCGGTTTTTACCAGCCGCTGGGTGATTGCCAGCTCTTTGTTTGCGAGATCTAACGCTGAACGCAGTTCACGCTGCGTGTCCTCCAGCTGCGCGCGGCGCGAATTGTAGAGCCGCGTTTCGGCGGCGGTCAGTTCGGTCCATTTCTCCAGCGAAGGCGGGAACTTCAGCGGCAGATCGTTCACCTCGGCGTACAGACGGGCGCTGGAGGCCAGCGACGCGCGGTAGCGCGCCGCGCTTTCGCCGACGTTCGATTCGGAACGTGTTGGATCCAGCCGCGCCAGCACCTGTCCGGCCTGCACCTGATCGCCTTCGTGTACGTTCAGCTCGGTGAGGATCCCCCCATCCAGCGACTGCAACACCTGCTCGCGCGAGCTGGGGATCACTTTTCCGGTTCCCGTTGAGACTTCATCCAGCATCCCAAACCACGCCCAGACGCCTAGCGCCACAAACATCAGCAGCGAGAAGATCACAATCCGCCGCGCGCCGGTATAGCCGCTTTCGGAGTCGAGCGCATTATCCAGATCGTCCATCGCCGCTACGTCACGCTGACTGATTTTCATTTTTCCACTCCCGTCCGGTTGCTGCCTGCTGCTGTTGCTGCATGCGGCTGTTGTTCAGCGCCTGCGCTTTTGGCGCGTCCATGACCAGCATCCCATCTTTCAGCACGACCACGCGCTCCACCAGCTCCAGCACCGGCACGCGGTGGGTGGCGACAACCAGCGTCCGGTTGCCGAGCCACGCCCCCAGGCGCTGGATAAATTCCCGCTCGGTGTGTTCGTCAAGGGAAGCGGTCGGCTCGTCCATCAGCACGATATTCGGATCGCGCAGCAGCATCCGCGCCAGCAGAATCGACTGCCGCTGCCCGCCGGACAATCCCACGCCGTTCTCCATAATCGGGTAGTCCAGCCCCTTTGGCAGCTTCTGCACAAAGCTGGCCGCGCCGCACATCTCCAGCACCTCGAAGATCTCTTCGTCGGTGGCGCGCGGCATGCCGAGGGTGATGTTCTCGCGCAGGGTGCCGTAAAACAGCCGCGCGTTCTGGGTCATAAAGCCGACGTTTCGCCGCACGTCGGCCACGTCCAGATGCGGCAGGCTGAGGTTGTCGAGCCGCAACTCGCCGGCCGCCAGATCCATGCCGCCCGCCATTGCCTGCAGGAGAGTGGATTTGCCCGCGCCGTTACGCCCGAGGATCGCCACTTTCTCGCCCGGCCTGATCTCCAGACGGTTAATGCGCAGCGCTATGCGCGGATCTTCCGGCTGATAGCGGAACTGCGCCTGCTCGAAAAGATAGTGTCCGCGCAGCACGTCCTGGCGGATCGGCGTCTCTTCACGTTGATTTTCAGTAGGAAGCTGCATAATGCTGTCCAGCCCCTCTTTGGCGGCCTTAACCTGCTGCCAGCGGGCGAGCACGCCGCACAGCGTCGCCATCGGGGCGATCATCCGGGAGGCCAGCATCGAGGCGGCCACCACCGAGCCGGTGGTCAGCGTGCCGTCAATCACCATCGGCGCGCCAACCACGATCACGGCGGCGTAAACCAGGCTCTGGACGGTCATCCCCCAGCTGATCAGGTTCTGGGTCAGCTCGCGGGTGCGCAGGCCGGATTCCGCGGTGATCTGGATATAGCTGTTCCACTGCTGTAAAAAGCGGTTCTCCGCCTGCATCAGCTTGATGTCCTCCAGCCCCTGCACGCTCTCCACCAGCACCGCGTTGCGCAGGGTGGATTCATGCGCCGACTGCTTCGCCAGCTCCGCCAGCTTCTTTTGCAGCAGCAGGCCCGGCAGGACCATGATCACTGCCGCTACCGGGGCGATCCACGCCAGCTGCGGGGCGATGATCGCCAGCACCACCACAAACAGGAAGAAGAAGGGCAGATCGACAATCGTCGAGATGGTGGAGGAGGTGACCATCTCGCGGATCTGCTCCAGCTCGCGCAGCTGGGAGATAAAGCTGCCGGTGGAGCGCGGAATGGCGCTGTGGCGCAGCCGTAACGCGTGGCCGAACACGCGATCCGAGACGCGCAGATCCGAGCGTTTGCCCAGCAGATCCATAATGTGCCCGCGCGCGACGCGCAGCACAAAGCCAAACAGGGTGGCGATCAGCACCCCGATGGTCAGCACGTAGAGCGTCGGGTAGGACTGGGCGGGGATCACCCGGTCATACACCTGCATAGAAAAGACAATGCCGGAGAGGGAGAGCACATTGATAAACAGCGCCGCCAGCATCACCCAGCTGTAGGGGCGCAGGTCGCGCATCACCAGCCGGTAGAGCCAGTCCGGACGGTACTTTGAGATGTAGGCGTCCACGCGGCTGTCTTTCAGCGCGGCCAGCGGACGCAGGGCGATAACGTGGCGGATGGCGGGCAGCATTGCGCTCATCGACAGGCGGTTGGTGTATGTCTTGTCGTCGAAAAAGCTGACCTCGAGCGTATCTTCTCCGTCGAAATTCTCGATCACGCCGATTTTTCCGTCGTTCAGCGCCACCACCACCGGCAGACGCCAGCTGTTGATCGACTGCTGATCGGCCGTCAGCAGCTGGAACGTCAGCCCGGCTTCACGGGCAAGCTGAGTCAGTGCGGGCACCATCGGTTTGCCTTTCAGCCACGGCGCGCCCGCAACGAGCGAGCCTGGCGAACAGGCAACGCGGTAGCGCGTGGCGACAAAGCCAAACGCCTGAGCCCACTGCTCCAGCGCCTCATCCGTCATCGTTTCCCCCTGCGGGATGTCGCGTTGCTTCATGGCTGGATCTCCACGGTCTGGATGGTGCGGTTATCAAGATCGAACGCATGACGCAATTGCCCGGTGTTATAGAGGCAGTTGAGCTGCAGCTGATGCAGCTGACCGAGGGTCTGCTGCTGGGTAAAGCGCGCCTGATAGACCTCCTGCTCGGCGTTGAGCACGTCCAGCAGCGGGCGTGAGCCGAGATCAAGATACTGCTGCTGGTAGAGCTCGCGGGTGCGGGCGCTGAGCGCCTCCTGGCGGCCCTGAATTTGCAGCGTGCTTTGCAGGCTCATGACCTGGCTGCGGGCCTCCAGCAGCTTCTGGCGGACATCGAGGCGCGTGCGCTGAATGGTCGACTGCGCCGCTTCCACCGCGTGACCGGCGGCGTTGCGTCGGGCGGTGAGTCCGCCGCCCTGATAGAGCGGCATCTGGACTTTCACCCAGGCGGAATATTGGGTGCGGTCCCGCGTTTCGTTACCCGCGTAGCGATCGTTCAGATAGTGACGGACTTCCGGCTCCAGCGAGACGGTTGGCGTCATCTGCGCGTCGGCGTAGTCAAGGTTAGCCTGAGCGACGTTCGCCTGTGCCCAGGCGGCGAGGACCGCAGGCACCAGACGATCGTCCGGCTCGGCGATATCGCAACTGCGGGCCAGCTTCTGCGGAAAGTCATTGCTGATATCGTTCAGGCTGTTCCAGCCGAGAAAGCTCATCAGCGTGGCGCGGGCGCTGTCGAGGCTGGCCTGATACTGCATCAGCTGGGCGCGTGCCCCTTCAATGCGCGCGTCGGTCTGCACCACGTCAGACAGGGAAGTGGCCCCTTCGTCGTTACGCTGGCGGGTCAGGGTGCCTATTGATGAGAGGGCGTCAAGCTGCTCTTTGGCGGTGTCGACCATCTGCTGCCAGGTTTGCACCTGCACCATGGCGATAGCGGTATCGTGGGCGATGGTGTCGATACTGACCAGCACGTTGGCCTGCTGCTGGGCGACCCCGGCGTTTTCGGCCCGCACCTGGCTTGCCACTTTGCCGAAGTCGTAGAGCATCTGTGAAAGAGAGAGCACCAGCGACGGCGTAAAGCCGTTCTGGTCGCCGTCGTGGGAATACCCGTTGTCCATGCCGGCGTTGATTTGCGGATAGTATTTCGATTTGGCGACGTCGACCTCTTCGTTCTGTTCGTAGAGTTTGCCCACGGCTTCAGCGATCGCCGGGTGCCAGGTGACGGCGCGATTAACGGCCTCGCCAAGCTGTAGTGAACCGGGAGCGGCTTTGCCTGCCACCGGGGCGACGCGGCCATTCAGTGAGGGGAGTTCCTGCGTTTCGCGGAGCTGTCCGGTATTGATAGTTGCCGCCGGGTTTGCCGCGATGGCGGGTACAGATATCAGGCAGCACGAGAGCCACCAGTAAGGCATCTTTATTCCCATGTCTTGTCCCTAATAAATAAGTACAGCTTTATTATTTATGCCCGGGCGCTGTGCGCCCGGGTCATGTCCTGCAGGTGCTATCAGGTAATGATGTGTTGCTGGTTAACAAGCTCGTCGTACGTGGTCTGCACGTTATCAAGCGTAACGAGTGCAGTATTAGTGTAGGTGCTCCCTGCGCCGTCACGGTCGATGGAGATCACAGTGTTGTTACCGCTTTGCGTGACATTGATATAATTCCCCAGCGAGGCGGTATTGCCGTCCCAGCCCACGAGCAGATCGCCAATGTCGATCTTGTCTCCCTGCGCCAGGGAGAAGTTCGTCCAGTGGTCGCCGCCGGCGCTGGTGATGTTGCCCCCCGTCGCGTTGCCCGCCGTGCTGTTCAGCACCTGATAAATCAGCGTGTCGCCGTAGGCCGTACCGCTAATCACATCGTTATGCTCCGAACTGATAAATTTCGGCGCCATGTTGATGGTCAGCGACGCGGTGTCCGTGGTGCCGTTGGCATCGGTCAGGGTGTAGTTAAAGACCTCCTTCGTGGTAATGGTAGAGAGCGATATCCCCGGGTTGAGCGTATAGGTGTAACTGCCGTCTGCGGCAATCGCCAGCGTGCCGTAGTGACCCGTGATGCTCGACTGCGTGCTGCCGGTGTAGGGATCCAGCGTAGTGGTAACGCCGTCGTAGCCGGTAATGCTCACGCGGGTATCCACCGAGTGCAGCTGGTCCATCGTCCCTGCGGAACCGGTGCCGTCGAAAATGTTGCCGTCAACGGTGTGGGTGCCCGTGGCGTCGAACTGCGACAGCGAGTAGCTTGTGCCGGTGACGCTTGGGGTGATGGTGATATTTCCTACTCCCAGCGGCCCCATTCTGCCGGTATAGCTCAGGGTGTAGGTCCCCGCCTCCAGGTCGAGACCCGTCAGGTTGACCGTTGCCGTGTCGCCCAGCAGCAGCCCGCCGTTGAACGAGCCGGTTCTGACGGTGGTGGCGCCGTTGGTCAGCGTCCAGTCAACCGTCAATCCTGTAAGCGTCAGCAACGAGGCGACGTTAAACGACAGCACCACGTTGTGCAGCGCGGTATTGGCATCCACCACGAAGGTGCCGGAGCCGGAGCCCTGTGTTGAAGCGAGCAGCGCGGCGTTCCAGCTCGCCGACCCGACGGTTGTATCCGAGTACGCGGCGGTGTGGTGTACCGACGTCACGTCCATCGCGGTGCTGACATCATTCACCGCATCCATCGGCTGCGCGGTTGGGGTGATGTTGAGCGAAGCCGTGTCTTTCGTGCCGTCCGGCGCGGTAATGGTGTAGACGAAGGTATCCGGGGTGCTGATGTGGTCAACGCCGACGCCGCTATTCAGGGTGTAGGTGTACTCCCCGGCCGCGTTGATGCTCAGCGTACCGTACTCGCCGGTAATGTTCGTCAGACCGCTGCTGTTCACCGCTACGCCGTTAACTTCCGTCACCAGCGTGCCGACTGGCGCAATATCATCCGACAGAACGTCCCCGGTAGTGCTCGCGCTGACGCTCGCCACGCTGTAGACATGATCCTGCAGCACGTTCAGCGTGTAGGCCGTCAGGGCGGTGATCCCCGCAGCCGTATTCAGCAGGAACAGGTACTCACCGGCCGGCAGCTGCAGCGTCAGCTGAGGCGAGGTGCCGCCCAGCAGCGGCGCGCGCAGCCAGCCTGGTTCAACGCGCATCTGCTCGAAGGTCTGGGTCGCGTTGTTGAACTTGTAGACGTACAGATCAAACACCGACGCCAGCGCCACGCCGCCCACGGAGGCCTGGATGGTCATGGTGCGGGTAGTGCCTTCCTCCACGTTATAGATGATGGGATTGGTCATATCGTCCAGCAGGTTCAGCCCCAGCGTGTTGCCGAGATTGATTCCCACCAGGGTAAAGCCGCCCTGGGACGACGTACCGTTGTTAATCGCGTTGACGGTGGTATCGAAGGTCAGCGAGTTCGTATCGTCAACCGCGACAATACCGCTGGTGGCGGTACCGGTGCCCAGCGACAGCACCAGATTCGCCGACGCGCTGACGCCGTTATGCGTGATGGTGTAGCTGAAGCTCTCCGTCCGGCCAATCACCGATGCGCTGGTGTTGGTCAGATCGTAGGTGTAACTGCCGTCGCGGTTAATGGTCAGCGTACCGTACTGACCCTGGATCACCGTGCCGTCGGCAGTGACGCTGGTGGTGACACCCTGGGCGTTGGTGACGGCCGTGACCGTTGCCCCTGCCGGAGCGTTGTCGCTGCCTGCGGTTGGGTCAACGTCGGTGATCACGTTACCGCCGAGGCTGGTGTCGCCCGTAACGGTGCCCGGCCCGGTCTCTTTCACCGCCACGTCGAGGCTGGTGTAGGAGCCGGTTGCCAGCAGGTTGGTGTTATAGCTCAGCACGCGGTAGTTGCCGTCCGCCAGCCCGGTCAGGTTTAGCGAAACGCCGGTTGCCCCCAGGGTCAGCAGGTCGGCAAACTGCGGCTGTCCGGTATCGACTACGGTAGTCCAGGTGTTGTTAACGGTGTCAAAGCGCTGAACCACCAGCTCAAGGGTGTTGAGCAGAGAGAGCACCGCGCCCGTGGCGTTGGCGTTCACGACGATATCCGCGCTGCCGCCGCTGCCCACGGTGAAGTTGACCTGAGCGGTGTCATTACCGAGCAGCGTCAGGACGTTGCCCACGGCACCGACCAGCAGGAAGCCGTAGTCGCTGTACTGGCTGTTGGTGACGGTGGCCGTGGTGCTGAGATCCAGCTCTTCGACATTATTGCTGGCGGAGAGCGGCACCACCGGCGCGAGCGCCGAGCCGGGCTGCGAGATATTGCCCGCCGCGTCGGTGGCGGTGATTTGCAGCGTCTGGCCTTCAGTCTGTTTGTTTACGAAGGTGTAGCTGTACGTGCCGTTGCTGCCCGCTGTGGTCGTGACCGTCGAGCCGTCCGTGAGTCGGATGGTGACGGTACTGCCTGCTTCAGCATTGCCGGTTAATACGCTACCGTCGGCGTTGAAGGTTCCGGTTGGGGCCGTTGGCGCGGTCAGATCGACGATAATCGTCGTCACGGCCGATGCCGGGCTGGTGTTGCCTGCGGCATCGGTGGCCGTGGCGGTGAAGTTGTGGGTGCCCTGCGTCAGCGTGGTGGTTTCCGGCAGCGTCCAGTTGCCATTGCCGTCGGCGGTGACGGTGCCCACCAGCGTGATGCCATCGTAGATCCGTACCGTTGCATTCGCTTCGGCGGTCCCGCTCAGGGCCGGATGCGTGTCGTTGGTCGGGTTGGTGCCGGTTACCGGGCCGATGACGCTACCGACATCATCAATTACCGAGCTGATGACCGGCGCTGCCGGGGCAAGAGTATCGACGTTAATCGTGTACCCGGCGGTTGGCGCGCTGGCATTGCCCGTCGCATCGGTGGCGGTAAAGGTCAACGTGTGCGGGCCGTTGCCCAGCGCCGGAGAAGGCGTATAGCTCCACGCCCCGCCGGTGGCGATCACGCTGCCGATCTGCACGCCGTTATCGAAGATTTTCACCGTAGAACCCGCTTCCGCCGTACCGCTGAGGGTTGGCTGCGCGTCGTTGGTTATTCCTCCGTTCGCGACTGGCGTTGCCGCATTGCCGACGTCATCCAGAATGCTGGTGAGCACCGGCAGCGCTGGCGGCGCGGTGTCAATCGTCAGACTGAAGCTTGCGAACGACGCGCTGGTGTTGCCTGCGGCATCCGTAGCCTGCGCGGTGAAGCTGTGCGCCCCCTCTGTCAGCGTGGTATTGAGTAAGATACTCCAGCTGCCGCTGCCGTCTGCGGTGCCCGTCCCGACCAGCGTGGTTCCCTCATAGATATTCACGGTGGCAAACGGTTCGCTGGTTCCGACCAGCCGCGGTACGGTGTCATCGGTCGTCTGCCCGGACGTGATTGGCCCGGTAATGCTCCCCACATCGTCAATCGCCTGGCTGATAACCGGCGCGGTGGGTGCCGTGCTATCGACAACCAGCGTAAAGCCTGGCGAGGCGGGGCTGATGTTCCCTGCGGCATCGGTGACCGTGGCGGTCCAGGTGTGGGTGCCAGCCGCCAGTGGCGTGGATGGCGTAAAGCTCCATGCACCTGTACCGTCTGCCAGCGCGGTGCCGACAGGCTGCCCGTTTTCATAGATGGTGACCGTGGCGTTGGCCGTCGCGGTGCCGCTCAGCGTTGGCGTGGTGTCGTCGGTGCTTTGCCCGGAAGTGAGCGGGGTTTGAATACTGCCCACGTTATCTGCCGCGGCTGAAATGACCGGCGCAGACGGCACGCCCGTATCCACCGTCAGGTTAAATGGTGCCGTTGCAGTACCCACGTTGCCCGCCGCGTCGGTGGCGTTGAAAGTAATGGCATGCGGTCCGTCGATCAGATCGGTACCCGGCGTGAAGGTCCAGCTGCCCTGGGCATTGACCACGGCGGTGCCAATTTCGTTGCCATCAACAATCACGTGCACCGTAGAACCCACGTCGCCCGTACCGTTGAAGGTCGGACGCGCGTCGTTAGTGCTGTTACCCGACGTGAGCGTCCCCGTGGTCGGTGCGACATCGTCAATCACGCTGGTCACCACCGGCACGCCAGGGCCTGCGGTATCGACGGTGAAGGCGAAGACCGACGAGTTCGCCGAGGCGTTGCCCGCGGCATCCGTTGCGTACGCGCGCAGGGAGTAGCTGCCGTCGTCCAGCGGTGTGGTCGGGGTGAAGGACCAGTTACCGTTTCCGTCGACGGTCGTCGTACCCAACTGCGTACCGTTATTCATGATGTAGATGGTGCTGCCTGCCTGTCCGGTGCCGCTAATCGTTGGGGTGTTGTCGTTGGTCGCCTGCCCGCTGGTGAGGTTGCCCGTGACGCCGCCAGGGACGTTATCACTTACCGTATCCAGAGTTGGAACTGTCGGCGCCGTGAGGTCAACCACCACGCTCCACGGGGCGGAGGCCAGGCTCAGGTTACCCTGCGGATCGGTTGCCTGAACCGTGAACGCGTGTGGCCCTTCGACAAGCGCGGTCTCTGGCGTAAAGCTCCACGCGCCGGTGCCATCAGCCGTAACCACTGCAATCTGGGTAGCGCCATCGAAAATGGTTACGATGCTGTTTGCGTCCGCTGTCCCCGAAAGGGTTGGCGTGGCGTCGTTCGTTTCGCCGCCGCTGGCTACCGGGGTGGCGGTATTGCCCACATTATCCGTTACGCTGGTGATGACCGGCGTGGTGGAAATGGAATCCACCACGATGGTGAAGTCAGCCGAAGGACCGCTCTGATTTCCCGCCGGATCGGTCTCGCGGATGGTCAGAACGTTACTGCCTTCTGGCAGGGCGGGCGTGGTGTAGCTCCAGGTGCCGGTATTACCAACCACCACGCTGTCCAGCAGCACGCCGTTGTTGTAGATGGAGATGGTATCACCCACCGCGCCGGTGCCGGTGAGGGTCGGCTGGCTGTCGTTGGTGGTCTGGCCGCTGGTCAGCGGACCGGTGACAGGGCCCACGTCATCAATGACCGAGCCAATAGTTGGCGTGCCCGGCGCGGTCAGATCGACGGTTACGCTGGCCGCCGGAGAGCGGCCGCTGGTGGCACCGTTGAGGGTCGCAGTCACCTCAAAGGTGTGCAGCCCCTCGCCAAGCGCGGCCGGCGTATAGCTCCAGTTGCCGCTGCCGTCGGCGGTCACCGTTGTCAATGGCGTCGTGCTACCGTCCTGATAGATAGTAATCACGCTGCCCGCTTCGGACGTACCGGTAAGCGTTGGCGTGGTGTCGTTGGTGGTTTTGCCTTTCACATCGCCGGTGACCGGGTCCACGTCATCAACGATGGCCGTAATAACGGGAACCTGCGGCAGCTCAAGCGGCGAGTCGGTAACGATAAAAGGCACGTCAGCGCTGGCATTTCCTGCTGCGTCCGTGGCGGTCACGGTCAGCGTGGTTGGATCCAGCTGCGCCGGGCTCAGCGCAATGGAGAAGCTGCCGTCGCTGCCGACAACGCCAGTACCAATGACCGTAGTACCGTTTGTCACGGTAATGATGCTGCCCGCTTCACCGGTACCGGTCAGCGGTGTTCCTTCATCTGGCAGGCTCATGTTGCCCGGATCTGCCGGGGCAACGGTATCTACCGTCACGCTCACCGGTGCGGAACTCCCTGAAATATTGCCCGCCGGATCGCTGGAAGAGACGGTGAAGGCATACTGGCCATCCGGTAGCGTTGTGCCTGCGGTCCAGCTCCAGCTGCCGTCCGACTGTATCGTTACCGGTGCTCCTGACGGGGTACCGTCGATGGAGACGATAACGGTGGCGCCGGGCTCGCCGGTCCCGGTCAGGGTCGGCGTGCCGTCATTCGTATAAAGCAGGTTATTAGACAGCTGGCTGCCCTCAACCTCGGTAATGGCCGGGACTTCAGGCGCAAGGGTATCTAGCGTGACGGAAACGACCGGGCTCGGCGCGCTGACGTTACCTGCGGCATCGACTCCCGCAACGGTGATGTTCAGCAGGCCGTCCTGCTGTGGTGGCAGGACAAAGCTCCATTCTCCGTTAACGACATCGACACGTCCTACCTCAACGCCGTTATTGTAAACGATGACCGTATCGCCAGTCGTGCCGGTACCTCCGACGGTTGGCGTCGCATCGGTGATTAAGCCCCCATTCGGCTGGCCCCCGACGGCGTCAAATACCGGAACATCCGGTGCTACGGTATCCACGGTAATCGTAATCGCTGGCGACGGGTCAGAGACGTTGCCCGCCTCATCGGTGGCGGTGGCGGTATAGACGTGGCTGCCTTCCCCAATATTACTGTCAGGACGCCAGCTCCAGTTGCCGTTGCTGTCTACCGTCACGGTGCCCACGATGGTCGGTGTGCCGTTAACGGTATCAGTGATGTTGATAACGTCATTCGCCGTACCGGTGCCGCTCAGGACCGGGCGCGGATCGTTGGTGGTTCCGCCATCGGGAACGGGGCCGGTTATCTGGCTGACGCTGTCGGTAATCACCGGTGCTGCTGGTGCTGTTGGCGCATCGGTATCAATGGTGATGGTGACCGGCTGGGACGGGGCGCTTTCGTTGCCCGTGCCGTCCATATTGGTGACGGTCAGGGTAATGTCATAGGTGCCGTTAGGCAGCGGGGTAGCTGGCGTCCAGGTCCAGTTGCCGGTGCCGTCCACGAGCACATCATCAAGCTTGACCCCACCGTTGTAGATGGTCACGGTATCGCCCGGATTGCCGGTGCCGCTCAGGGTCGGCGTGGTGTCGCGGGTGGTTTCTCCCGGGTTCAGCGGCGTTTCTGTGCCGTCAGGATTGACGGTGATTGCCGGGATCTCCGGCGTGGCTGGCGGAACGGTATCTACCGTCAGTTCAAACGGCGTTGAGATGGTGGTATTGCCCGCGGCATCCGTGGCATGCACCGTCAGCGTATGCGGGCCGTCGGTGAGCGGGATAACGGGGGTAAAGCTCCAGCCGCCGCTGCCGTCGAGGGTCGCGGTGCCGAGCAGGGTGGTACCGTCATAGACGGTGATTACCGTATCTGCCGGCGCGGTGCCCTGCAGCAGCGGCTGGG
This sequence comes from Enterobacter cloacae complex sp. P43RS, assembly GCF_014930585.1. NCBI lineage: Bacteria > Pseudomonadati > Pseudomonadota > Gammaproteobacteria > Enterobacterales > Enterobacteriaceae > Enterobacter > Enterobacter cloacae complex sp. P43RS. Next base: position 53,554 of record NZ_JADBRJ010000002.1, on the reverse strand, counting down.
TGTCGTCGGTGGTGTCGCCGCTGGTAAGCGGCCCGTTAACGCCGCCGACGTCATCGGTTACGGTGGCGATGGTGGCCGCCGCTGGCGGTGTGGTATCGACGGTCAGGGTAAAGCCGCCTGACGGCTGGCTGGTATTACCCGCTCCATCGGTGGTGACGGCGGTAAAGGTATAGGTGCCGTTAACAAGCGGTGTGGTTGGGGTATAAGTCCACGTGCCGCTGCTGTCGATCACAATGGTAGTGAGATCGACGCCGTCCTGGCGGATGGTGACGGTTGAGCCCGGCTCCGCGGTGCCGTTGAGCGTCGGCGTGGTGTCATTGGTGCTGTCGCCAGAGTTGAGCGCGCCGAGGCGCTCTGGCACGTCATCCACCACCTGGGTAATGACCGGCGCATCCGGGGCAACGCTGTCAATGATGATGCCCCAACTGTTGGAAACGTCGCTAATGTTGCCCGCCGCGTCAGTTGCGACGGCGGTCAGGGTATGTTGACCCTCAGCGAGCGGGGTATCCGGAGTAAAGCTCCACGCGCCGAGGCCATCGGCGACGGTGGTTCCAATATCAACCCCATCCACGCGGATGGTGATCGTGGCGTTGGCCGCGGCGGTACCGCTGAGCGTCGGAGTTGAATCATTGGTGGTCTCATTGAGGTCGAGCGAGCCAGTACGTTCAGGCACATCGTCAACGACCTGCGTAATCACCGGGGCGGCCGGTGCCGTCCCGTCGACAATAATGGTCCACGCGTTCGATTGTCCGCTCGGGTTACCGGCGGCATCCGTCGCCGTTGCCGTCAGCACGTACGTACCATCGGCCAGCGGAGAGGGCGGCGTAAAGCTCCACAGGCCGGATGAGGGGACGGCCACCGTGCCGATGATATCGCTGCCGTTGAAAATCGTGATGGTCGAACCGGGTTCGCCCGTGCCGTTCAGGGTCGGCGCCCGGTCGTTGGTCAGCCCATTCTGGTCCACGGGACCGGTTGTGTTCAGCACGTCGTCAATCACCGACACGATAACCGGGGCCTGCGGAGGGGTGATATCCGGCGCTGCTGCGGAGGTTGCTGGCCCCGTGTTGCCCGCAGCGTCGGTGGCGTCTGCGGTCAGGATTTCGCCGTTGAGCTTAGGCGGGGTCAGCGTCAGGCTAAAGTTGCCCTCGCTGTCGGCCACCGGGGTGCCAAGGATAGCGTCGCCTTCACGGATGGTTACCGTGCTGCCAGGCTCCGCGGTGCCGGTGATGGTGCCGCCATCATTCGATACGACGAGGTCGCCGGGGGCCAGCGGCGGCGTGGTGTCCACGGTGAAGATGATCGGCTCTGAGGCCGCACTCTGGTTTCCGGCTGCATCGGTTTCAACGACGGTTATCGTGTGCGTTCCGTCCGCGAGCGGGCCGTCTGGCGTGACGCTCCAGGTGCCGTTCGGCAGCACCGTTGTGGTTCCAACCGCGACGCCGTTATCGTAGATAGTGATTGTGCCACCGGGCTCGCCCGTTCCCGCCAGGATCGGCTTTGACGCATCGGTAGGCGTGCCTGCGGTTATGGTCCCTCTGATCGCACCCGTGTCGTCGGTCAGCACAATCGCGGTCGGCGCGGTCGGCGGGGTAAGATCTACGGTGAGGGTAAATACCGGTGAGGCCGGTCCGAGGTTGCCGGCGGCGTCGGTTGCCCGCACGGTAATCTGGTGGGTGCTTTCAGTCAAATCGGTTGACGGGATAAATGTCCAGGTGCCGTTGCTGGCGACGAGCGCCGTGCCAATGGCGACTCCGCCATCATAGATGGTTACGGTGGAGCCCGCCTCCGCGGTGCCGCTGAGCTGCGGGCGTGGATCGTTGGTGCTGCCGCCGTTTGTGACAGACCCCGTTTGAGGATCAATATCGTCCGTCACGCTGCCGATCGTTGGGGCATCGGGTGCGGTGAGATCCGGCGCCGTAATCGTTGTGCCCTGGCTGGTATTCCCGGCCGCATCCGTCGCGGTGGCGGTCACCTGTTCGCCGTTGGTCAGCGGAGTGCCGAGAGACACAGTAAAGTTTCCGTCACTGCCGGTTTTTCCGGTGCCAAGGACGTTGCCGTTCGCGTCTTTCAGCGTGATGGTACTGCCGGGCTCGGCGGTACCGGTGACGCTTTTACCGTCCGACGAGAACTGAAGGCCGGAGGGTGCATTCGGCGGTGTTGTATCCGGGTTGGTGGGATCGACTGGCGTACTGGGGTTAGGGTTAGGATTGTTGTTATTCCCATCATCGTCATCCCCGCCGCCGCTGGAGCTTGCCACCGCCGCGATGGCGCCAGCCGCGACAATGCCGCCCAGCGCCCACGGCCAGATGGCGGCACCACCTGCATCACTCCCGGATGCGGCCAGCAAGGCGTCCGTGGACGCGATGGATTCGTACGTGGCGGCCCCGGTGGGATCTTCAATCCACCATAACGCACCGTCACTCTCCTGGAGCACCAGCTGGCTCACGCCCTGTGCGTCGGTGACATAGAAATTTTTAAGGGTGATCACTTCCCCGGAGTGCAGTGTCACCACCAGATCGTTACCACTTCGCGCGAAGTGGGAGACATCGGCTCGCTCTACATGAAGCTCAACGATAGAGGAATGGCTCAGCGTAACCTGTGTGCCTTCCGTAGTCGTTTCCACGCCAGTGAGTTTTGATATAACAGAGATTTGGCTCATTTAGGTATTACTCCAGCAGAGTTATCGTGAACGACGAGCAAGACGAGCCATCTCTGGAGAAGGTAAAGGGCGCCCCCGGCGGAGTTACTGTTTTTTAAACAGCACTCACCGTCTTTTTTAGAGCGAACGATGCCCGCCAGGATTCAGAGTGGCAACATCAGAGCGAATGTAATTACTTACGAGACAGAATGTTTGCTATGCGTATTTTGTGCCTTATAAAACCCTGTAATTAATAGAGGATTTGGTTTTGAGGATATAAAAATGATATAGCCAGAAAACGGTGAATGTGCAAATTAAGCTTTCGTAAATAAAGAGGTAGGTCGTAAAGAGGTCATTAATTTATTGATGGGGTTTATGTATTTTTTTTATTAATATATTGTTTTTGTTGGATTTTTTATGACTGCAGTATACTTTTTTATTTATGTTTTAGATGTGGTTTAATAATTGGTAGTGTCGTTTTTGAATGCAATTAAAAATGTTATTATTTAAAGCTGCTTAATCATGGTTTAAGTTAGGATAACATTCTTGATGTAGGATATATTATATTAATAGGGATTTAAAATATATTCTTATGTGGTGTTGGAATTATGCTACTGCGAGCAGGAAATATAATAACCTGCTGTATTTTCAATACGGTCATTCATTAACCTGATACTGAGGGCGAAAAAAAATGACCGCAGGGATGGGCATCCGGACATTTGCATCAATCCTATCTGTCGTCATAAGGCGGCGAACAAAAAGGGGCAGATATACACGACGTATCGCTTTTATTCGAAGCAATAAAAAAGGCCGCTAACGCGGCCCTGAGGTGAGTATGTCGGTTATTCAGTGACTTTCTTTTCCAGCTCGCTGGCACCTTCTTTGGTTTTGTTCCAGCCTTTTTCTGCGCCTTCTTTAGTGGCATCCCACCCCTTCTCGGTGCCTTCTTTGGTTTTATGCCAGGCTTTCTGGGAATCTTCGCTGACTTTGCTGCCAAAGCTTTCGCTCTTACCTTCCGCAGCATGCTGCTGTTTCAGCTTCAGCTCTTCGCCTTTGTTCTGCTCTTCGTGCAGTTTTTGCTTCGCTTCGTTGGCGTTTGCGTTCGCCGCAGCGACGGTATCGTCAGTTGCATGTGTGGTCGCAGCAAATACTGGGGAAGCCAGCAGAACGGCAGATAATGCGATAATTGTTTTTTTCATAATATCCTCATTTAACGTTATCGGTTATGAGCGTGATTCAGCATGGCACAGACGAAGCGGGGTGGCTTTAGGAAAAAACTGTAATGAGATCAAAGTACCCAGGCTAGCGCCCCCTTGCTTGAGGATCACCCGAAGGATAAAAAACCTATTTCTATGAGGGCTGCAAGGGTCAGCAGAATAAAGAAAATAACGACCATGGGTCTGTACATTTTAAGGCTCCATCCTTGTGTGATGTCTTGTCCAGCGTACGGGATACATCGTTAAGCCATCCCCGGCACGACATATCCCCTGAGTGAATTGTGTCCGTTTTTACTTTTCCATGGGAGGAGGGCGGTGTCGTTGATGTTTATCAAAGGGCAGCGGCAGGGTAAGGAAAATCTGCATGAAAGTTACTGGCCTTGTTAGCGTTGAACGCTTTACGTTGCCGCTGGCTCTCGCCACTGGCGGACGTGCTCGATCAGGGCTCTTAGCTTGGGCGCCATATTGTGACGCTGGGGGAAATAGAGATAAAAGCCTGGAAAAGACGGAAGAAACGCATCCAGCAGGGCAACAAGCTGCCCCGTTTCGATATACGGAGTGAATGTATCCTCCGTGGCTAAGGTTATGCCGCCGCCGGCCAGTGCCAGGCTGAGCATAAGGCGCAGATCGTTTGTGGTGATCTGCGGTTCAATCGCCACATCGAAAGGAACGCCCGCCTCCTCAAATTCCCAGCGATAGGGGGCAACGTCCGGGGCTGGACGCCAGCCGATACACCGGTGAGCCACCAGCTCGCGGGGGTGCTCAGGTACGCCGTGAGTCGCCAGATAGGACGGTGAAGCCACCACCCTCTCACGCTGCTGACCCGTAAGGGGAACGGCGATCATGTCTTTTTCAATAACTTCACCCAGCCTTACCCCGGCGTCATAGCCCGCCGCCACGATATCGAACTCCTCGTCCGACACGAAGATATCAAGCGATACCGCAGGATGCGCAGCCGCAAACGAAGCGAGCAGCGGGCCAGAGAGAAACGCTTCCGCGATTGAGGTGACCGCGATTCTGAGCTGGCCGCGCGGTGTGCTGTCCGACGCGACGTCTTCAAATGCCGCTTCAATATTGGCGATGGGGGCCTGCAACGATTTACGCAGCCGTTCACCTGCTTCAGTGAGGCTTACCGAGCGCGTGGTGCGCATCACCAGCAGGGTTTGAAAACCATCTTCAAGACGCCTAATCCCCTGGCTGACAGCGGAGCGGGTTATGCCCAGCCGCGCGGCGGCAGCGCTAAAGCTGCGCTCCTCGGCGACCGCCAGAAAAACAGGTAACAGATTGAGATCGATTTTCATTGTTTAACATTGCTAACCAGTGAGTCCAGTAAATGCAGGATACAAGAAACAATGGTGAGTATCTATTATCACGTTGAACTCAACGTAAGGAGCAAAACATGAACAAAGTTATCTTAATTACCGGTGCATCAAGCGGTATCGGAGAAGGTATTGCCAGAGAGTTAGGCAAGGCAGGCGCGAACGTTTTCCTGGGCGCTCGCAGGCTGGATCGCATCAACGCCCTGGCTGCTGAAATCCGCAGTGCAGGGGGGGAAGCAGAGGCCGCAGTCTTAGACGTTACCAGCCGCCAGTCGATGGCTGACTTCGTACAGGCAGCGCGTGAAAAGTGGGGCCGCATTGACGTGCTGATTAACAACGCGGGCATCATGCCTCTTTCTCCGCTTTCGGCAGGCAAGCAGGATGAGTGGGAGCGCACCATTGACGTGAATATCAAGGGCGTGCTGTGGGGGATAGGCGCCGTTCTGCCGATTATGGAAGCCCAGGGCTCGGGACAAATCATTAATATCGGCTCGATTGGTGCCTTGTCCGTGGTGCCCACGGCTGCTGTCTACTGTGCCACCAAATTCGCCGTACGGGCGATTTCGGATGGTTTACGTCAGGAAAGTTCGAACATCCGCGTGACCTGCGTTAACCCTGGGGTAGTGGAAAGCGAACTGGCCTCGACCATTACGCACCCGGAAACCATGGCGGCGATGGACGCGTACCGTGCTATTGCCCTCAAACCTGCTGATATCGCCCGCGCTGTGCGCCACATCATCGAGGCGCCTGAGAGTGTCGATACAACAGAAATTACGATCAGACCGACGGCATCTGCGAACTAACGTTGCGGATGAAAATTAGCGGGTCAGGCCATTGCCTGACCCGCTTTACTTTCTTACCACGGCTGCTCGGTCGGCATAATAAACAGCTCTGCCACATCCACATGTTCCGGTGCCTGCAGCACGTAAACAATCGAGTCGGCGATATCATCGGCTTTCAGGAACGTCATCTTCTCCTTCAGCTGTTCCATCTGCGCACGATAATTTTCGTCACTGATATGCTCGAATAATTCACTTTCTACGGCACCCGGCTGGAGTGAGGTGACGCGAATGTTGAACTGCGGCGCCACTTCCATACGCAAAATATCCGAGAAGGCGGCAACGGCGTGCTTCGTTGCACAGTACACCCCAAGTCCGGGGAACGTTTTGCGCCCAGCGATCGACGAGGTATTGATGATGTGACCAGACCGCTGCGACTGCATAATCGGTAGTACGGCCGCTACGGTGTTAAAGAGGCCTTTTACGTTCACGTCTACCATTTGGTGCCATTCATCGACTTTGAGGCTGGCAATATCAGAGATCGGCATCAGCCCGGCGTTATTGAAGGCGATATCAATGTGGCCATAGCGTTTATGCAGTGTCGCGACCCCTTCATTAACCGAGGCCGGGTCAGTGACGTCCATAACCAGCGCAATGGCTTCACCGCCAGCAGCCTCAATGTCAGAGACCAGCGCCTGCAGGCGATCCAGGCGGCGGGCGGCGAGACCGACCCTTACGCCCTGTTTCGCTAATTTTTTTGCCGTGGCGGCACCAATCCCGCTTGAAGCACCGGTGATGAGAGCGACTTTATCTTTAAGTTCCATAACTGATCCTCGAGAGAGTTAATTTCAACGCTTCAGAAAGAACGTCTGAAGTACGGGTCAATAATGGATGTTTCAGGCGGTGGCTTCGCGCGGGCTTTTGCTCAAACTGTCGGACTTTTGCTGCGAACGATATCGCTGCGATAGTGCGAGGGCGTCACGCCGTTATGCCTGAGGAAGACGGCAGCAAAATGGCTGGGGCTGGTATATCCCACGTTCAGGGCAATATTGATAATGGAATCATTGGTTTCCGACAGCATGCGGCGCGCTTCCTCCATGCGTAGCCGGATAAAATAGTGGGAGGGCGAAAGCCCGGTCGACTGTTTGAAGGCGCGGCTAAAATGGTATTCGCTGAGATCGGTCAGCTTAGCCAGCCGTGCCAGGTCAAACGGCTGGGCCAGCCCTTCCCGCATTGCCGTAAAGACCCGGTGCAGTTTAAATGCCTGCAGACCTCCCCGGTGTCGTTTCGTATGCGTGCCGTAGGTGCGAACCAGGTGTACCGTCAGCGCTTGGGCAATCCCCTGGATAAAGGGGCCGCTTGGGGGAGTTTGCAGATACAGCTCCTGGCGTATCTGCTCCAGCAGCGCGGATAGCGTTTCGTCGCGCGCGCCGGAGACTTCCCGCAGTTCACACTCCTGCATCATGGCCACGCCGATATACACATGCATGACGACGAACGGTATATCTGGCTCGGCTTGCCACCGCATTTCAGTGGGAGAGGCCGCCGTCGTGAGAAAGAAATCGCCTGCGGTAACGCGGTTTGCTAACCACGCCTCGCCGGGGGAACGCTCCTCAACAACGGCTTGACCAGAAAGGATCCAGACGATAAAGGGCTCCGGAACCGCCGGAATAATGACGTTTTCCTGGACTTGTCTGCGGGCCAGAATTTGAACGAATACATCCCGGGAAGATTGCGCCCGATGCTCCCGGAGCAGCTTGCCGGGAAGGTATTCTTCAAACGTCTCTGCGGAAGTTCGCTGAGTCATCGTTAGCGTTGCCTTTTGCTATGCCAGTTGCACCAGATTTACCCCCGGAAGAGGCCCTCCAGGGAATTGTTGTAGCGTCCCGCCGATCTCAAGACTGCCTAAATCAATGCTTGCGAAGCCCAGTTGCCCGGCTAACGCTTTCACTTCCGCCTTCGCCTCTGCATCGTCTCCGGAGATAAAGACGACACGATGGCCACCCGCTTGCGCCGGATCCTGAGCCAGCACCCCTGCAAGAAGGGTATTGAAAGCTTTGACGACGCGTGCCCCTGGCGCCCACTGGGTCACAAGCTGGCTTGAGTTTTTTCCACCCAGTTCTGCCAGTTTATAGCCGGGCAAAAGTACCGGGTTCGTGGCGTCAATCAGGATGCGTCCATTCCAGGTAATTCCGCTTAACGCGGCTTCGGTTTTGTCCCAGTTAGTGCTGACAAAAACGATGTCAGCTTCAGCGGCCTGTTGTGCGGTGCCTGCGCGAGCCCCGCGGCCCAGTCCTTCAACCACATCAGACAGGCTTTCCGGCCCGCGGCTGTTGCTCAGAATAACGTTCATGCCCGCATTTACCAGCTGTTTCGCAAAGGCTTGCCCAATTGCACCAGCGCCGATAATACCTACAGTTGTTGTTTTCATGCTTAATTTCCTTCAGGAAGAGTAGTGAACATGCGTAGAGAGTAGTAATCTTCGTCCTATCTGAATAGCCTATATAATTAGATGGGTTCCATCTGCCGGAGCGATACATGCTGGACGGTATGTCTGTTGATCAACTGCGCACATTTATTGCCGCCGCTGATGAGGGAAGTTTTTCGGCCGCCGGGCGTAAACTGCGGCGCGCGCAGTCGGTTGTCAGCGCGACGCTGGCCAATCTTGAGGCGCAGGTCGGATTCCCATTATTCGATCGCTCGGGGCGATATCCGAAACTGACGGAGGCGGGCGTCGCGATGCTGGAAGCGGCACGCCTTGCCGCTGCCGGGATGGACGCCTTCAAGGCTAAGGCGCGCACCTTAGCCGAAGGGCTGGAGCCTGAACTGGCGGTCTCCGTCGATGTGATGTTTCCTGTTGCGCAGCTCACCGCTGCGGTGCAGGCATTTCATCAGGTATTTCCCGACACGCCGCTGCGTTTGTATGTGGAAGCATTAGGGGCGGTTCTCCAGCCTCTGCTGGATGGCCACTGCCGGGTGGCGATTATCGGCTCGCTGCCGCATATTCCGGCTGGATGCACCTCTGAATTCCTTCTCAACGTGCCAGCCGTGGCCGTTGTCTCTCCTGAACATCTGCTGGCTAACCTGCCAGGGCCGATCCTTCGTTCGCTTTTAGCGGAACACGTCCAGCTGGTGCTGGCCGATCGTTCGTCGCTTACCGTGGGCCGGAGCTTTGGCGTGATGTCGTCAAAAACCTGGCATTTGGCCGATATGGGCGCGAAGCACGCTTTCCTGCGTGCCGGGCTTGGTTGGGGTTATATGCCGCTGCCAGTGGTTGAGGAGGATCTTGCGACGGGTAAATTGGTCACGTTGAATTTGCAGATGCAGCCTGACGTCGGACCGGGTTTTGCCATGCAGGCCGTGCATTTAGAAGAGCATCCTCCGGGCCCGGCTGGCCGCTGGTTCATTAATAAGCTCAAAATGCAGGTTAGCGCAGCTGGTTTGCAACAGATCTGACTGGTCTACGAATCCAGACTACGCTTGCTAAAAAATGGTCGTCTGAATTTCGGTTGTGACGTTCATACTGAATGCTTAGATTCATTTTCAATCTATTGAGAGGAAATGAATATGAATTTTGTAGAACTCCACAACCAGGATCAGCCCCTGCTTATCGCTAACGTTTGGGACGCCGCCAGTGCTGTCGCAGCGCAAGAAGCAGGCTATCAGGCACTGGGAACGTCCAGTGCAGCAATAGCGTCCATGCTGGGATATGAAGACGGGCAGGGAATGCCGTTTGATGCGTTATTTTATGTGGTCACCCGTATCCGGGCTGTCAGCAGCCTGCCATTGAGCGTTGACATGGAAGCAGGATATGGTGATTCAGCCGAAGAGATAGTCGCTAATCTCAGGCGCCTTGCTCAGACAGGCGTAGCAGGCGTTAACCTTAAAGACAGCAGAGTCATTAATGGTAAGCGTCAGCTTGACGATATCTCTTATTTTTCCCGTAATCTGAGAACAGTATGCAATGCGCTGAGAAGTGAAAACTGTAGCCTGTTTCTGAACATTCGGACTGACACTTACCTGCTCGGGCATGAAGACGCATTGCAGGAGACGATATTACGGGGTCAGAGCTATAAAGCTGCAGGTGCTGATGGCCTTTTTGTTCCCTGTCTTACGTCAGAGAAAGACATCAGCCTCATTGCAGAGGCAACGGACCTGCCTCTGAACGTCATGTGTATGCCCGATCTTCCGTCGTTCGACAGGCTGAAACGGGCCGGGGTAAACCGCATTTCAATGGGCAATTTTGTTCATTCAGCCATGCAGTCAACGCTGAGTGATGTAATGCATGCGATTCGAACTCGTCAGTCATTTGCAGGACTTTTTAGCGATGAAAATAACCGATAAGAATTTGTGTGATATCTGGTATCAGGCATTACTCGAACGAGATACAGAATATACCGGCGTATTTTTTGTTGGCGTCAAAACTACTGGCGTATTCTGCATTTCGGTATGCCGGGCGCGAAAGCCCAGGCGCGAAAATGTTGAATTTTATAAAGATGCCAAATCCGCCCTGGCGGATGGCTTTCGTCCCTGTAAGGTCTGCAGACCCGCTGAAAATGCGCACAGCGCGCCATTATTTGTTGAACAGGCGCTTGCGCTTGTCAGGCGCGATATTAAATCCCGTGTGGCTGACGCGCAGCTTCGCCAGCACGGAATCAGTCCGGAGCGGGTAAGACGCTGGTTCCTGCAACATCACGGCATCACTTTCCAGGCTTTCCAGCGAATGCAGCGGGTGAACGTTGCCTTGCAGGAGCTTAAAAGCGGACGAGCGGCTACTGACGTGGCGCTGGACAATGGCTATGAATCCCTGAGCGGGTTTGGTTACATCTACAAGCGGCTTACTGGCGCAGCGCCGACTCAGGCAACCGAGGTGATTGTCATTCATCGGTTTACCACTACGCTTGGGCCTATGTTTGTCTGCGCGACAGAGCGGGGAGTGTGTCTGCTGGAGTTTACCGATCGCCGGATGTTAGAAACGGAATTCCGCGATATCCAGCGTTTATTTAACGCCAGAATTGTCACCGGAGAAAACAGCCATACCCGGCAGACAGTAAAAGAAATCAGCGAGTATTTTGCCGGAACTCGCCGACAGTTTGAGCTCTCTGTGGATGGCCCGGGCAGTGATTTTCAACAATCCGTCTGGCATGAGTTGCGTGCAGTTCCTTATGGACAGACCTCGCACTATCAGGCCATTTCGCTAGGGATGAATAAGCCCAATGCTGTGCGCGCCGTCGCTGCAGCTAATGGTGCAAACCGGATTGCGATTGTGATCCCTTGTCATAGGATAATTGGCAAAGATGGAAAGATGACGGGTTACGGCGGTGGTATTTCGCGCAAAGAATGGCTCATTGAGCATGAGCGAAACAATGTTTGATGGCGTAATGTTCCATTGTTGCCGGAATATTTTACGCACTTCGCGGGATAAAATGCAGACACAAAAAAGCCCGCAGGGCTTGCGCCGTGCGGGCTCTTAGGACTTCATCGGATGACTCTGGTAATCACCGATGGAGAATTTTGGGCTGGCGGAGTCTGAATTGCTTGTGTAATCCATTGAATTCACTTTGGTAACTAGTAGTTTGACTTTTCGCTGGTGCCTATTTAGGTGCCTAAAAATTTTTTTCTCCCTTTGATGAGAAAAATGAGACGAGATAGGTACTGTGCGTGGTGATTTCTAGTTGAGTCGTCACGCTGAAAAACAGTCTTGACCTGCTCACCGTTGAGTAACAGACCACAACTTAAGTTGACCCTCAACTGTTGTGACAACGGCTGTGATTTCCTCTCCTCGCTTAGAGTGGACTGGACCAGCCCACCCCAACGCTGGCCGCTATGTGCCAAAAGCGGACGTTGCTACCAAACAGTCTGAGTGATTCAGCAAAGCGTCAGTCGTCATATATTTTCAGGACAAAGATGCACGCGGAACCAGTCAACAACCCTATTTATGACAACGGGTTGATACCAGTGATCATCACCGTGTTCTGCGCCTTCGATAAGGACGTAGTCCGCTTTGTTTCCCGATTCCAAAAGGGCTTTGTAAAGCGTTGCGCTCTGTTTAGGTGATACTAATGTATCCTTACTTCCATGCATTATTAGGAACGGAGGTTTACATCCCTTGAGACGCCCTATGGGGCTTGCATTTATCGCTTTTTCAGGTACAGAACTGATTGAGGCACCTGCAAAATTCTTGAAAGCCACACCATTAATTAGCAGTGACTCCGTGACTGCAGGAGACTGATGCACTTTTTGTCGGAGATCCGGAAAACCGTCACCTATGTTACGCAGATCTGATATTCCGTAAAGCGTAGCGACAGCCTGCACATCAGCGGACTGGCTGAGAAAATCGCCGTGATCGAATGACTTATCGCCATTAGTGGTACCAAGCATCTGCGCCAGCCAGCCTCCAGCAGAATCGCCAATTACACCAATTCGTGAGGGGTCAATTCCATAATCATGGGCATGTTGACGAAGGTATCTTACTGCTGCTTTAGCATCTATCACTGGCGCAGGGAAAGTATCAGGAATTGTCCTGTATTCTGCCGCTGCAACAACAAAGCCAGCCTCCGCTAAAGCCATGCGCATTTCCACAAATTTGTTGTGTTCAGCGGTCATAAACCCTCCCCCAGGAAAATAAATGATACCTGGTTTCAAAATGTTGGTACGAGGAACAAGAAAAGACATATGCAATTGTCTGACAGAACGAGTTTTTTTTACTGTCTCATAAACCACATCACTAATATTATCTATAGGGGTTTTAGTCAAGGCGACTTGGATAATTTTTGCCCCATGAACATAACCAGGAAGATCATGATAATTAGAAGATATTTCATTATTTTCTTTAGAAATCATAAAAAAACACCAGTTTTTAAATATTGTTTCACCAGCCCACCTATAATTCTGAAAGGGTAGGCCATCCTATCAGATAATTCTCAAGGCCGAATTAATGGTAGCAAAAAATAAAATTCGCTTTAACACCCATTTGAAATATGTACAGACTAACATTGATGTCAGGCATACGTAAAATATAATCCTCTGTAATTACACCATCCCGACCAAGCTTGGTGAAATCGGTTCTGTCTCCGGATGACTACTGTATACATACATATCGGAAGGCTCATCAATTCAAACACTTGTATTATCTACAAATCACAAAAATTGATATTTATATTCATAGCCAGTTACGCCCTTGGGTTATTGTTATTTTTTTCATATCTCAACCGGTCTTCACGAAAGCGATCAGCATTATCGACAATCCAGGTCCACAGCGGGATCATTCGCACAAGTAACTCCATACCTGTATCGGACAGCTCGTATTCGACTCGTGGCGGGATTTCACTGAAATCATGGCGAATAACCAGTCCGTCGCGCTCAAGCTGTCGTAATGTACGTGTCAGCATGCGCTGAGTCACTCCGTGCATACGCCTGCCAATTTCGGCGTGACGTAGTCTGCCATAAACGCCAAGCGTGTTGACGATACCCAGTGACCATCGACTGCCTGCATGAGCCAGTACCTCCCGCCGCAAGCCATCATCATCGTCTTTCAGACCCTTACAAACAGCCTGCGAATACTGAAGAATTTCGTCCCGATCCATTTCACAGATTCCCGGTATCATACGTGTACCTTCTTTTTTAGCCTGTTATGAATTGCTAGAGTGGCGCAACAATTCATGTAAGGCCAGATTATGAACAAAACTGATCTTAACGCTACGTCTGAGAAAATCCTCGTGCTCGGTGCCGGTGAGCTGGGCCTCCCCGTTCTGCGAAATCTTGCCCTTCGGGCAAAAGATGTGAAGGGAACGAAAATCAGCGTACTGCTGCGCGAAAGTACCGTAACGTCAGATGAACCTGTAAAAAAAATAGTTATCACGGAAATCAGAAACCTCGGTATTAATATAGTCACGGGCGATCTCGTCATGAGTTCTGTCGACGATTTGGCCAGCCTCTTTGCGCAATTTGACACAGTCGTTGGCTGCACGGGGTACGCGGCCGGAATAAATACACCAATGAAACTGGCGCAGGCGGCCCTGCAGGCGCGGATTCCACGCTATTTTCCATGGCAGTTTGGTGCCGATTTTGATGCCATCGGACGCGGCAGCCCACAAGACATCTTCGACGCGCAGATTGACGTGCGTGATTTACTACGCAGCCAGCATGAAACTGAGTGGGTCATCATTTCGACCGGCATCTTCATGAGCTATTTGTTCGAACCAGACTTCGGTGTGGTCGATCTGCAGAACGATACTGTTCACGCACTCGGCAGCATTGACAACACCATGACGCTGACAACACCTGATGATATCGGGATGCTGACGGCAGCGATCGTATTTACAACTCCTCGCATCCGTAATGAAATTGTGTATATCGCCGGTGATACACTGACCTACGCAGAGGTTGCAGATAAGCTGCAATCAACGCTTGGCCGCCCTTTCGACTGCACGGTATGGAGCGAACAATATCTGATGGATAAACTGGCGCTCAACCCACAAGACATGATGTCTAAGTATCGTGCCGTTTTTGCGCAGGGGCGGGGAGTTGCATGGGATAAAAAGCAGACATTCAATGAACGCCATAACATTCGGGTCACCGATGTGGCAGCCTGGATTAATGCAAACCTGACCCCGGGCAGCTCGCTATAAACGTATTTAAGCTGCTGTAATAAATACCAGAGTCTTTCTCCTGCCTATCCGAATACGGTGATGAGAAAGACTCTGTTCCCCCTGTTGGCACTGATAGCAAAGCGGTTATGCTGTGTGCGCTGAAAACCGGCTCTCCGGTAAACCGGGGAATACGGCTGATTTCGCTCTCAGCAGCGCTCCATCATGCCTTGACGGCACAGAAAGACCCACGCTGGCACTGGTACAATACAGCGTTGTGAATGCTTCTCCCGCGAGTGTCGGACAAGTGCTCTGAATTCCTGGAGAGGGCAGGATACGGTCCGTCGTTCCGTCCGGACGATAACGTACAACACGGCTTCCTCCCCATTCGGCATTCCAGATATAGCCCATTGCGTCCACGCAGGAGCCGTCAGGCGCCCCCTTTCCTTCTGTTACAGTGAACACGCGCTGGTTATTCATAGAGGGGTAATCACAGCACATTATACGGCCCTGCATCGAGTCACAGTAATACATCGTGCTGCCGTCCGGACTGAAGCAGATGCTGTTCGGGATGGCCACCTCAGGCAGGGGTAGAGTCTCAATGCTGAGTGTCGCTGCATTTAGCCTGTGAAATCTTCCTATGACTTTCGCGGGGTACCCGTCATCCATGGTCCCGAAGACGAAATTACCCTCACGGTCGCACCGACCATCCCCTGTCCGTTTTCCCGGTCCTCCTGGTGACGCCACTATCGGCATAAAGGTACCTGTATTCAGATCGCAGAAGGCGAATCTGGATGCCAGCCCCATCAGTAAAACGTCAGGATTTTCAGTAAGTGCAAACGAACCGAGGCGCTCCGGCAGGGACCAGCGCATCACAACACTGGTGTCTTCTTCAAGGGCAAGCAGTTCGCTGCCTTCAATGTCAGTCCAGTAAATCCTGCGTGTCCTCTCGCACCAGATTGGGCACTCTCCCAGCAAATTTCTGGCATCAGCAGCCACTGAAAACATGTTATTTCTCCCGCATATAAAAGTTTCGCATCGCCTGACCAAAAACTTACGGCCATCTGCACTATGGCAGAGCGCCGTAAGGAGTAATTCCCACCCTGTCAGGGCAAAAAACGCGCTGAAAGTTTGTCACCAAAAAGCATGATGGCGAGACCTGCCAGCATGACCAGCATGCCCCCCAGTTTGAGCAGCGAAACCGGTCGCCTAACAGCACCCAGCAGACCGAAATGGTCAATCATTTGCGACGAGAGTAATTGCCCAACGATTGCCAGCCCTAGCAGAGCTGAAAAACCGATTTTCGGTGCCAGCACCACGTAGCTGAACAACGCACAGGCACCGATCAGGCCGCCCGCCAGACTCCACGCAGGCTGCGAAGGAATAGCAGCGAGAGAGCTAAATAACCCTCCACGTAGCAGCGAGTAAATCCCGAGGCTCAACGCCCCGGCCGTAAAGGAAAAGAACGCGGCGGTGACCGGATCCCCTCCGAGTCCTTTTGCGAGCTGACTGTTCAGGGTCGTCTGCAGGGTAATACCAAGACCCGCTGCAAAAGCTATTACGTAATAAATCGCGCTCATGCTGTTATTTCCTGTCAGTTTGCCTGTACCAGCGGCAGGAATTTCTCCGCAAAGATGTCCGGCTCATACCCGGCTGCCGCAAATAGGTGCTCGCGTGATTCATCAATGGCGGCGCGAAGGCGCTCACTGTCCACACCCAGCACTTTGCCGTTCTGCTTGACGATGCGCCCGCCGATCATCACGGTATCGATATTGCTGCGTTCAGCTGCATGTACCACCGTTCCGAATGCATTTCCGTTCGGGTAAAGGTTGAGGTCAGCCGCGTTAATCAGGATCAGATCAGCCTGTTTGCCCGGCGTCAGGCTGCCTATTTTATCCTGCAGACCGGCACAAAACGCACCATCGACCGTTGCCGATTTAAGCAGCTGCGCTGCCGGGATCGTTGTCAATGAATGATCTGATTCACAGCAGTGCTGCTTATGCATGCCCATTACGCGCTGCAGATAAAACGCCACGCGCATTTCCATAAACATGTCGGTGCTGTAAGACGTTTCGTTATCCACGCTCAGGCCAGGATTGATGCCATGACGCAGCGCAGCCTCGATGGCAAACATCCCGCTTTCAATACCGTAGTGCGAATCTGAGCGCGGGCAGACGTTTACCCGCACGCCGGCTTCACGCAGGATTTCCCAGCCCTCATCAGGCAGCGCGGTACAGTGGTTAAAGATATTGTCCGGACCCAACAGGCCCTGCTGATGCAGCGATTCAAGCTCGGAGGCCATCTCAGCACCAAAGAATTCGGTCACGATCGGCAGCCCCAGCCTGCGGGCCTCGGCCCACAATTCCGGCTCCAGCTGGGCCATGACGCCGAGCGTCACAAGACTATCAGGATTATCCCTGAAATATTTTTCCTGCAGACGCTGCCAGTTGCCAGGCCAGTGCGCTTTATCCCATTCGCCTGCTACCGGCGCACCGGACGCATGAATAGCGCGAATACCGGCATCAAGCAGGGCTTCAACGGCGGCGTCTGAATGCGCTGCGGTACGGCTGTTGTGCGAGTTATCAATCATGGTAGTGATACCCGCATCAATCGCGCCCAGCGCCGTCAGGAGATTACCGACATAGATATCTGCTGGCCGGTAGTATTTCGCAAACGAGAAGTGCGTGGCGTTGCTGTAATCGTCCAGACAGGTGGCATTGGGGTTAATACGGCGTAGCTGACCTTCCCAGGCATGACGATGAGAATCGACCATTCCCGGCATGGCAATCATATTTGTTGCATCAATGACGTGAGCACCCTCGGCGTTCAGGTCCTTGCCGATTGCGGTGATGGTTGAACCTGTGACAAGAATATCGCCACGTTCATGGTTACCAACATTCTCATCCATACTCAGTATGGTTGCACCGCGGATCAGCGTTACCGGCGCATTATCCGTATGATTATTAACAATATTTCTGATGTAATCGGTCATTTGAAGCGTCTCTTTCAGGTTCAGAAGGGAAACAATACGCCTCCTGTTTAAACTGAAAAAGATGACTAACTTGTTTTCATCATTCACAATTTACGAATAATGAGTATTATCACCGTTACATGCTATTCAGGAGTGCAGTCAGGTGGATCGTATTCAGGCTATGCAGGTTTTTATAAGGGTGGCTGAGGCCGGAAGCTTTGTCCGGGCCGCGGAAACACTTTCCCTGCCTTCTTCTACTGTTACCAGCACCATCAAAAACCTGGAGAAATATCTGCAGGTGCGTCTGCTGAACCGGACCACAAGACGTGTCAGCCTTACTCCGGAAGGTCTGCAGTATCTGGCGCAGTGCCGGGAAATCCTGGCCTTAGTTGAACATACGGAAGCGAGTCTGGCCGATTTGAACAGGCGCCCCCGTGGCCGTTTACGCGTTGATATGCCCGGCGGTATAGCGCACTTCATCGTCATGCCAAACCTGAAAGAGTTCTACAGCCGTTATCCTGACATTTACCTGATGATCGGCGTCAGCGACCGGCAGGTTGACCTGGTTCAGGAGGGTGTAGACTGCGTGATCAGAACCGGAGAGTTAATTAACTCCACGCTTGTAGCCCGTCCGCTCGGGGAATTTCGCTGGATAACCTGCGCCTCTCCCGACTATCTCAGGGAGTACGGTATTCCGCAGTCACCTGAAGATTTATCTCATCACCGGGCTATTCATTATTTTTCCGGACAAAACCGGCGTACAGACGAATTGCGTTTTGTAAAGGGAACAGAAATGCTGTCCGTATCCGTTAGGGGGCAGGCAGCCGTCAACGAGACGGGACTCTATATAAAAATGTGCCTTGAAGGGTTCGGACTGGCGCAGCTTGCTGAAAATGTTGTAGCAGAACACATGGAGAAAGGAACGCTGGTTGAAGTTCTGGCCGACTGGCAGCCGCCGTCTGTTCCTGTCACGCTACTTTACCCTCATCAACGTTTTCTTTCCCCTGCTGTACGTGCATTTGCAGACTGGATAGGTGAAATATTCAGTTGATACGCCTGTCACAGCTCCCCGTTGCACATTAAAAGTCGCCAGTATTCAGGCCCCCTGAAAGAACGGCAGACTTTGTTTCTACGGGTAAGAGCATCCCGGAGCAGCGACTTCCCGCAGAAAGATTGTACTCAAAAATTCACATCTCCGTTTTATGGAGGACGCCGGCTATCTGGGTATGAACTACATCAAGCCGTTTATTACAGGCGGAAGCGCGACGATAACTGACGAAGAAATCGCAGCTCAGGTCGAACAATATAAAACGGTATTAGCCTGATTATAGGCGATTTCAAAAGCCTGCTTAAACATATGGGGGCATGTGGCCTGCTCACTCAACTCGCTAGTGGAGAAATGGTTGTTGGGGCAGAGGGGGAGAAACTGACTAACCATTACACGTTTTATGCCGTGTTCAACACACCAGAAGAGTTCCGCATTGTCACCGGAAACAGAACCCTTGGAACAGTGCCTGTGGACTCCCCACTGCTACCAGATCAACACATCATCTTCGGTGGGCGGCGCTGGAGAGTGACAGAGATCGAGACAGAGAAAAAAGTTATCTATGTAGAGGCGACCAAAGGCGGTCAGCCACCACAATTTAGTGGGGGGGGAATGTCTGTTCATGATGCCGTTCGTCAGGAAATGCTCGCTATCTATAGGGAAGGTGATTACCGCATAGCAATAGGTAGCAAGAGAGTAGATTATGCCGATTCTGCCGCCAGAAGCCTATTTGCGGAAGGCAGTCGTAACTTCCAGAGTTATAACCTGCAAAATGAGTATTTTCTTACGAGCGGCCAATACTGTTACATCCTCCCATGGATGGGAGATAAGGTTGTCAATACGATTACAGCCTTGCTCATACGTTGTGGCTTTAAAGCTAATTCATTGGCTGGAGTTATAGAAATTGACGGCTCAAGTATCACTTCTGTTCAACAGGCCCTTAAAGGCCTGCTGCTGTCAGGCTTGCCCTCAGCGTTTGATCTTGCTGTAAATGTTCCAGAAAAGTACTTAGATAAATATGATGAATATTTACCAGAGTTTCTGCTTGCGAAAGGATTTGGGGAAAAAGCGTATGACATTGAAGGCGCGTGTACCTGGCTGAAAGAACATCTTCAGTAAACTGGTTACATAAAAAGGGGGAGATGTTCCCCTTAAGCTTGAGGCCGATTGAGGATATCAATTTTTGCTCTTGGCTCGGATCTGCCAGAAATCGAGGTCATAAGGTCTGCTTTGAGCGAGATATAGTCATTCAATTATTTTTATCAGTAGGCCTGATGGGCATTCAGCTCGTAGCAAGTAATTTCTCAGGGTTATAAATCTTGCGGGCCGTTCATATGACTGGAAAAATGTGACGAAAATCGGGCACCAGCCTAGTATTAGTAAATAATTACGGAAACTACTCAAACTGTCATTTACAGTATGCTGCCCTTCGACTGGGGGATACATCCCCTCAAAGCCAGCTACGGAGCAGTCCCTATCCTTGCGTTCCTTTGATGGCGATGCCTTGAGGTATCTGAAGATCATCAAACTGAGCTGATGTAATGTTACGATCTCCAATGGTACATCGGAACAACTCCAAGAAGAAGCGGTATGAAGTCAGGTTGCACGAGTCGTTTAACATTGGGCTAAGTTCCCCAGCAATCCTCATTGCGGAAGCGCAGCGCATCCCTGACTTCGTATAGTTGAAAACAAACGAAGCCGGAGTGATATTCAGCATTTTGTCGCACTGTCTCAGCAGTTCTCTGTGACCATGTACTGTCATCGCAATACCTTCATCAACTCTCTTTGACTGAATCAGAACTCCCTTTGAATAGGTGAGAGACGGTGTGTCAATTGTGACATGGATCAGCATGTCAGCACCGGCCTTCTTCTCTTGTGCAGCGACACCCTTACGATGCCTGAGAATGGATGAAGACCAAGTAATACCACCAATATTTCCGTCAAAAGCTGCGTCCAACCGGCCGATCAGCGCTCCAGTAATGTCGTCTTCATCCGTGACTAACCCAGACGAATACTTCTGCATTACAGCACTGACTGCACGGTTTGCAGCGGATGCTGCTTCTTGGAAAGCGTTTTCAAAGCGACTTTTCATTATTTCTTATTACTCCAGCTATATGCTAAGCCATGCGAAGTTAAGGCATTATAAATGCTGCTCAGTGTAGTTTTTCCTAGGAAGCGAAGCCAGTAGGAGTGTAAGTATCCCATCCAGGCGAATCATGCGCTTTTAAATAAGCGGACCCAACGTCCGCTTCTGGCACTAAACGGGCTAAAGCAGACTGATTTGATGAGATAAGGGTATAGATGAATTCTCCATACCCTTAAACGATTACTTCCCAGTTGATTTGCTTGGTTTCAGTCCTGGGGTATTGCCGGGTGTATCCTTATTATCACGTCTGCGTTGATCGGGTTTTCCTGTTGATTTTGCGATTGGTTTTGGACCAGGTTTAAGCCCCATAATCATACTCCTTAGCCATGTCAGAGGTTATTCCTCAGTGTGGATATAAGGGGAGCGGTAAGAATTATCAAGCTTGGATGGGCGGTGAAAAGTGACTGCTTGACTATTATGTGAGCAATGTCAGATTTTAACACATAGCGGCCAGCCCATTACTGAAGTTAGCCAAAAATGAGTCGCGATGAGCCCTCAATAATGAGGGTCACCTCGGAGATTGTTAGGCTGATTTCGCCAATTGCCGATGCAGGACCTGAAGGCTAGTTCCCGCCCCTGCCCATGCAGCAGCCGAGCCGACCACATACAGGTTTTGCTTGGCGCGTGAGACGGCTACATTGATTATGTTTGGTGGGCTTGCCGCCCACTGACGTGCCCTTTGCTGACTCGCTTTCGGCGCACCCAGCAACAGGATTACCGTGTCCGCCTCTCGGCCCTGGAACGTGTGGATT
Organism: Enterobacter cloacae complex sp. P43RS; assembly: GCF_014930585.1. Classification (NCBI taxonomy): domain Bacteria; kingdom Pseudomonadati; phylum Pseudomonadota; class Gammaproteobacteria; order Enterobacterales; family Enterobacteriaceae; genus Enterobacter; species Enterobacter cloacae complex sp. P43RS. The sequence continues at coordinate 32,099 of NZ_JADBRJ010000002.1, read as the reverse complement.
GTGCCTACACGATCACGGCACCATTCATCCAGCTTTACGCCGAACGTTCGCAGCAGATCAGTTTCACTGTCGAGACGCCGACGCATGTTCTGCTCTACGATCTTGAATGGTGTGATGATAAATACGTCCGGATTTGTAATGCCCGATGCTGCCAGCTCTTTGAGCATTCGCACAACCGCTTCGCCCTCGTCGGGACACCACTTCGTCTCAGCATCGCCATTGATATCCACCCAGTGAGATCTCCCCAAAGCCGAGCCGATAGATCCGGGTTTTTTAGGCCCGACAGCATGGACCATCTGCCCGGCATAGGCGATGGAGTTAGAAACATCAAACATTGGGTTCTGGCAACGCCTGTGAACGAGCAATGGCAGCCCGACTTCTCGATCACCTACGTCCATGACGAAGGTGGATTTGAAGCGCGATGCCTGATCAGCAAGGGTCTGCGTAGATGCTGCGGGGGCAGACCATTCGACTTGGTCAATGTCAAAGAACTTGCAGATTTCGGCGTTCAGCTTTTCAGGAAGTGAAACTACAGGTGGGATTTGCAACGGGTCACCTACCACGATGGAGCGCTTTGCCCGCATGATAGCTCCAACTGCTGCCTGAGGAACGGCTTGGCCCGCTTCATCTACCAGAAGCCAACCAATGCTCTCTGGTGGCAGATCCCCGAACATCGTCCGAACAGAGGCGAATGTCGTGGACACGGTCGGCACAACCACGAAAAGGCTTGACCAAAGGTCGGGGAGAAGTTCACGGTGAGCGGAAGACTGGAAGGCACCAGCTACCATGCCTGACATCAATAACCCAAGATTGTGTTGCAAGCGGCTGGCCGAAGCATCGATGAACGTTTTATGCACAGTCAGGGCAGCGGCGAAAAGATCCTCCCGCAGGCGATGAACCTCATCGGGAAGCCAGGGTGCAGTGAGGTGGATAGCCTCGTGCTCGAGCTCGAAGAACCTCGCATCAACGACCCTGTCTCCCATACGGTTTCGTGCCTGTGCCTCGGTTGCCTTCAATTCCGAGACAGCCTGACATTTGCTGGAAATTTCCTGGTCGAGTTGCTGTAACTGGGACTCAGTATTGCCCCACTCAGCCCTTGCAAGCTCTAGGGCACCGTCCGTCCCCTGCGCCCGTATGACTGATTGCTGCAAGGTCGCCGAGAGCTTCTGCAGTGTCGATCTCCACGACTTCCAGGCCGCAGTCGCAAACAAACGGGAGAAGAAACCTGGACGGCAAGCAAGATGGCTGTCGAGCATGATCTTGTCCTGCTCGATCTGCGATTTTGCCTTCTCATGCTCTCGTTGGCAGGATTCAGCAGTCTTGTGTGCCTCTTCGACGGCTTCATTCAGACTCGGTCGACGCTGTTCAGCTCTTTGAAGTTCGGTGATCGCTCCCTTGAGCGCCTGGATATCCCGTCGCATCTCTTCGATGCTGGCGATTTCGGCGTCTACCGTCTCCTTAAGTTTAAGAAAGGCGGTTCGCGCTTTCTGCCAGGCCGCAGCAGCATCCGCTTCGTTGGTGCTGGGCCGCTCATTGACAACCACGCTGGGCATCACGCGATCGATGGTTTCGCCAGTTCGCTCGTCCTTGATCTCACGCATGACATTTATGCCGCGAGCTGCTTTCAGGTAGGTAAGGAAACCACCGTCTTCATTCCACCAGAAACCTTGCTGAAACGCGCCTCGGTTGCTGCTCTTGCCGAGAGCTGCGGCGATCAACCCCCAGGTTTCGACAGTGTCGGAGGGGATGTCCCCCTCGGCCTCGGCTTCGAAATAGCCGGCGCGTTTGGGATTCGCAATCAGATCGCTGATGGACCGGAAGTAGGCGATCTGTTCATGGCGACCATTGGCTTCCTTGAGAGGAAGCTCTTTACTGACGTTTTCGACCGCTTTGTTATTGGAGGAGGCTACGACGATCTCATGGCCCTTCAAGGATGCATGTAACTTGTAGAAGTGCAGGAATGCATTGGAACCGAATGCCAGCTTCTCGCCTGTTGTGGAAAAGGCATCCTGCGGTTTGTTGAAGCCGGACATCGCCGTGGCCCGATCGAGAATGCATCCAACGACGATATCCCGGAGAAGAGTAGTCTTTCCGGTTCCCGGAGGCCCATTGACGCCGATGATACCTGGAGCATCATTCAGCTCAGCACGCGCCGCATTCACGGCAGCCTGTTGAAGCAGCACCAGTGGATGGCCGCCTTTCGAAGGCCAACGAGCCTGCGGCATGAGCGACGGTGCGACGAACGGCTCAACTGCGGAAATGGGCGATAGCACGTCGATTTTCTGGTCAGGTCTTCCAATTCCCATGTAGCGGCGCAAACCGGTTCCGGCTTTGCCCGTCTCGAGCAATTTGGTTGCTTCACCGAGATCTTCAAGATAGAAGGAATTCAGTAACGAAGGTTCAGGCGGCGCCTTAGCCTTGAAATGATGAAACACCTTAATCGCGAATGTGGGTGGCTCAACCAAATGCTCGGGTACACTGAACTGCGATACAAGCCATTTATAAGCGTTATGAACAACATTCAGATCGATCGGTATGGGTTCTCCATCTTTGTTGTGGTGGCGAACCATTCGATCCAGATGCTCGATAATGCGCGGCTCAACATTCGGCCAATTCCCTAAACTCCCAAGCTTCAGATCGAGAGCCGGCTTGAGTGCCCAGGCAAAACTGGACACGGCAACGCCTTTGTCCTCAAGCACAAAGCCTTCTTTGTCGATCAGGATCGAGCCGATGGCCGCTTTCTTACCGTCCGGGCGTGAACGCTCCTCATCCTCGCCAAAAACCTTGACCAGCTCGTCCGTCGCCTTGTCGAGAGCGATGGAGCCGAGGACGACCTCGAAATAAAGCTTATAACTGGGCTTGCTGCGGGCATTTGGTCCCCATGGAACACCTCGCTCCAATAGAGCAACCCTAGAGCGGTCGCCGGTTGCCATATCCTCTGGGCGTTTATAAGCTTGAGGCGACAGTGCTTCGAGGGCTGTCCATGCTGCCAGTATTGCTCGCGCATCATTCGCCTTACCTGATGGAGAAAAAGACGGGATCGGACCAAGGTCGATTTGGTCTTTGTCGAATTGCTCTCGTATGGCAGAGTCTGGGATGGCCTTCAGTTGAAGTTGCTCTTCCGCAGCAGGCGAATTGTGGGGCACAACTCGAGAAGATTGAATGGACACCGAATCGGGATGGTGTGTTGATGGGCTGGAAGCCGACATGGCGACCACGCTGTGGCCGCTTAGTGCAAATAGAGATTGCTCGATTTTAGCCGTCAGCGTCCGCGCCCTGGCAGTGTTGCGAAAGGTCAGCTCGCTCAACAACTGTTCAAGTTCGCTAACATTGTTGCTGGACTGCTCGAAGATTGCTTCCAGATCGAAGATTGATTTTTGCGCATACTGCCGTGTCTTCATTTATTTCTGCGGCTCCATATCCCTTCAATTAAGAGATATTATGCTAATTAGTTTGATTTCTAAAACTATTAGCTTTCGCTTGAAATATAAATTCTCATCTGGCCCACTACTAAAGTGGGAACTGTCATTAATTATCCGTCATCCCGTTAAACGCTCTCCCCTCATACCTCCCACAATCATACTTCCGCGATCAGCAGCCATAACAAAATCAGCCCACCATTGCATCATCGGTCGCCGTTGCTCAAGGTAATCACTGCGGTTATAAGCGCGACGTACCTCATTCTTATCCACATGTGCCAATGCAGCTTCAATAACATCTGGTGGAAAGCCTTGCTCATTAAGGGCTGTGCTGGCGATAGAACGCAAACCATGTGAAACGAGCACGCCACCAAAACCTGCACGTTTTAGCGATGCGTTAACGGTCTGGCTATTCATTGGTTGCTTTGGTTTGATACGGCTGGGAAAGATAAATTCTCGGTTGCCGCTTAATGGTTTCATCACTTCCAAAACAGCAATTGCTTCATCAGACAATGGAACAGTATGGTCGCGGTTCATTTTCATGCGTGCTGCAGGAATCTTCCACTCTCGCGCTTCTATGTCTACCTCTTCCCAGCGAGCTTCAGCCGCTTCGGCAGGGCGGGTAATAGTAAGAAGTTGCCACATGAACAGGCAGCGTGTGGAAAGGCTAATGCTGGCTGTTCGCATTGTCTGCATCAGTTGAGGTAGCTGGTCCGGTCGAATGCTGGGCATGTTCTTTTTCTGAGGCTTCTCGAAGGCTTTACCGATATTAACGCTGGGAACAGCATCAATCAGCCCTGTGTTTTGGGCATAGATCATGACCTCATTAATGCGTTGGCACAGTCGACGAACGGTTTCCAGTGCTCCTCTGGCCTGAACAGGTTGAACGGCCTGAACCAGTGTGTGAGCTTTAATATCTGTAACGCTAACGTCCCCAATTGCAGGAAAGACATCTCTCTCAAGAGAGCGCCAGATATCTTCTGCATAGTCCGCTGTTACGCTTGCTTTCTTCACATTCCACCAACGTTCAGCTACGAGCTGGAAAGTATTGGTTTTGGCTTCAATTGAACTGCGCAGTTGTTCCTGCTGATGTTCCTGGGGATCAATTTGTTTCGCCAGAAGAGAGCGGGACTCTGCCCGATAGTTTCGGGCATCGGCAAGGGTAACTGACGGGTAGGGGCCTATGCTCTTCTTCGCACGTTTCTTAGTGACAGGGCGAATGTAGCGAAACTGCCAGATTTTACTTCCGCTGGATTTGATTAGTAGCTCAAGGCCATCACCATCATAGAGAACGTAGTCCGCTTCCTTGGGCTTAGCAGATTCAATTTCTTTAACGGATAGAGGTTTGGTTTGTCTTGCCATTGCCGGGTTTCCATAGTTTTAGGCACCTCAAAAACAATAAAGCTTTATGAGGTGCCTAACAAGGTGCCTAAAAGGTTCGGATTTAATTAGTCGGCATCAGACTTCGCGGGACAAAATGAGGGCACAAAAAAGCCCGCAGGGCTTGCGCCGTGCGGGCTCTTAGGACTTCATCGGATGACTCTGGTAATCACCGATGGAGAATTTTGGTGGAGCTGGCGGGAGTTGAACCCGCGTCCGAAATTTCTACATCCTCGGTACTACATGCTTAGTTTGTCTTTACATTCGCACGCCAGCTGCGGACAGACACGCCACTAACGAACTAGCCTGATTAGTTTTAACGCTTCAACCCCAGGCAGGGCTTCCACGCGATCTCTTTTGGGTTTGACCTCTCTTTGATCCCCGTCTTAAGAGCGGAAGCTAGGGAGAGAGGGCTCAGAGCAGGTTATTAAGCTGCTAAAGCGTAGTTTTCGTCGTTTGCGACTATTTTTTTGCGGCTTTTAACGAGGCAAACCGCCCCTCGGCATGCACCTTGGGTTTCGCAAATCCCGTCGAATCCAGAATCAGCCCCAATAGTGTTGAACTAAGTATACCAGATTTCACTTCCTGGATACCAGCCCGGAACGCTAACTTATTGAATAGTACAATAAGTGTGCAGAATCAACGTCCTGCGTTTTTCATGATGCGCGCTTTATCCAACTGCCACTCGCGTTCTTTCAGGTCAGTACGTTTGTCGTGCTGTTTTTTACCTTTCGCGACGCCAACCTTCACTTTGCACCAGGCATTTTTCCAGTACAGTGACAGGGCGACCACGGTGAAACCTTCACGGTTGATGCGTCCGTAGAGGGATTCCAGCTCACGCTTGTTCAGCAGCAGCTTACGGGTGCGCGTTGGGTCACATACGTAGTGCGACGAGGCGACGGTCAGCGGCGTAAAGTTCGCGCCGAACAGGAAGGCTTCGCCATCTTTAAGGATCACGTAGCTGTCGCCGATGTTGGCTTTCCCGGCGCGCAGCGATTTTACTTCCCAGCCCTGCAACGCAAGGCCAGCTTCGAATTCTTCTTCAATGAAATACTCGTGGCGAGCACGCTTGTTGAGCGCAATGGTCGCCGAGCCTGGTTTATGTGCTTTTTTCTTCGTCATAAGTGTCGTAAAGCCGTCGGTAATCTGATTTCAAAAAGTCACCTCATTGCGTCCTGTGAGGTCTAACGCGCTATCTTAGCACGAGATGAGGCTTAGCGTTTTTTTAACAGGTGATAAATGTTATTATTTGTCCGTTGTGTGACCATGGAAATTGCTATGCCTCAGATTAGCCGTACTGCGCTCGTTCCTTACAGCGCGGAACAAATGTATCAGTTAGTGAACGATGTTCAGTCTTATCCAGAGTTTATCCCGGGATGTACCGGGAGCCGCGTTCTGGAGTCTGGCCCGACGCAGATGACTGCGGCGGTGGATGTCTCCAAAGCGGGGATCAGCAAGACGTTCACCACCCGCAATACGCTGACAAACAATCAGAGTATTTTGATGCATCTGGTGGATGGTCCATTTAAATCCCTGATGGGTGGCTGGAAGTTTACGCCACTGAGCGCTGACGCCTGCCGCATTGAGTTCCATCTGGACTTTGAGTTCACCAATAAGCTAATTGAGCTGGCGTTTGGCCGCATCTTTAAAGAGCTGGCGTCAAATATGGTTCAGGCGTTTACCACCCGCGCCAAAGAGGTTTACAGTGTCGCATAAGATTGCTGTAGAGGTGGTCTACGCGCTGCCGGAGAAGCAGTACTTACAGCGCGTAATGCTGGAAGAGGGTGCCACCGTTGAGGCGGCTATTCGCGCGTCCGGCATCCTCGAGCTTCGCAGAGATATCGACCTGGCGAAGAATAAGGTCGGGATTTACAGCCGTCCGGTGAAGCTGGGCGATGTGCTGAGGGAGGGCGACCGGGTCGAGATTTATCGTCCGCTGATTGCCGATCCGAAAGAGCTGCGTCGTCAGCGTGCGGAGAAGGCGGGTAAGTAGCGCTTCTTCCCCTCACCCTGTTCCTCTCCCTAAAGCGGCGAGGGGATCAACACAAAACAAAAAAGGTGCTCAATGAGCACCTTTTTGCTTTTCTGACGCCTGATTATTTGGTCAGCGCAGGCTTGTTGTCGATGTTGGTCAACACACCGGCGCTGCTGAAGGTCAGCGTCAGGGTCTGCTGGGTCACGCTTTCGTGGCCAGGCTGCTGACGGAATACATAGAACCAGGTGTTAGTGCCGAACGGATCGGTCATCATCGGGGTTCCCAGTGCATAAGCGACCTGCTGTTGTGTCATCCCCACGCGGATTTTGGACACATCGTTAGGGGTAAGGTAGTTCCCCTGGTTGATGTCAGGACGGTAAACCACTTTCTCCAGAGTGGAACAGCCTGCGGTCAACATCAGAAGAACCGCTGCGGCAGCGGTCAGCATTTTACAACGCATAGTGATTTGATTCCTTTTCGGGCCCGAGCAGAACGCGGCTCATATGTAATATGCCGATGATAATAGACCTTGCCCCACTTTGAAACCGGTCTGGCGGCGTTTTTGTTGTTCTGTATGACCCTGAGATCCCGAAAAAGTTTATGCCGCCAGCAGTTCTTTCGCGTTCGCGAGCGTATTACGCGTGACTTCACTGCCGCCGAGCAGTCGTGCCAGCTCCTGCAGACGCGCGCGTTTATCCAGCGGCTTCATGTGCGTTTCGGTCATTTCGCCGTCGGTTTCTTTACTGACAATAAAGTGATGATGACCACATCCCGCGACCTGCGGCAGGTGGGTGACACACATCACCTGCGTTGACTCACCTAGCTGGCGCAGCAGTTTACCCACCACTGCCGCCGTTGGGCCGCTGATGCCGACATCCACTTCATCGAAAATCAGCGCCGGGGTTTCCATTTTACGTGCGGTAATCACCTGAATCGCCAGCGCAATACGCGACAGTTCACCACCGGATGCCACTTTGGAGATTGCCTGCAGCGGCTGCCCCGGGTTGGTGGTGACGCGGAACTCAATGCGATCCGCCCCTTCTGCCGTCAGGTGGTTCTCTTCAAAACGGACATCAATGGTGAATACACCGTGCGGCATCGCCAGCGTGTGCATGCTGTCGGTGATGTGCTGGCTTAGCTCCTGAGCGTAATGTTGACGGATCTCATGCAGTTTTTTCGCCGTGGTCAGCGCCTGCTGATGATGCAGGTTCACGGCCAGAGAGAGGGTTTCCTGCGAATCCGCCTGATCGTCAAGCTGCTGCTGTTCTTCGAGCAGAGACTGATAATAGCCTGGTAGTTCTTCCGGCGTGACATGGTGCTTGCGCGCCAGTGAAATCTGACGAGAAAGGCGCTGCTCCAGCTCAAACAGGCGGTTCGGGTCGAGGTCCAGCCGTTCACAATAATGACGCAGTTCGTCACTGGCTTCTGAGATTTGAATCGCGGCCTCTTCCAGCATATCCAGTACGCCAGAAAGTTTACTGTCCATGCCGGCCAGTTCGGTGACCAGTTGACGGACATTGTACAGCTGGCTCTGCAGGTTAACGTCTTCGCCATCTGCCAGCATGTTGAGGGCATTCTGGCTGGTTGAGAGCAGGTGGCCGCTGTTGGCGAGGCGCTTGTACTCTTCGTCAATTTGTTCAAACTCACCCGCCTGCGGGTTGAATTCGTTCAGCTCTTTAAGCTGGTACGCCAGCAGCTCCGCACGCGCGGCGCGCTCCTGGCTTTGCTGCTGGTGCTGGGCGAGCTCGCGGCAGCTCTGATGCCACTGGCGGTAGTGCTCCGCCATAAGCTGAGTAAGCGCGTACTCACCCGCATAGCCATCAAGCAGGGCTTTCTGCTGTTCTGGTTTGACGAGTTGCTGATGCGCGTGCTGACCGTGGATCTGGATAAGCAGCTGGCCGAGTTCGCGGAGCTGGGAGAGCGGGACTGCCGTGCCGTTGATAAAGCCACGGGAGCGCCCGTCGCTGCTGATCACGCGGCGAAGTAAACACTCACGTCCATCTTCGAGCTGATTTTGTTCCAGCCAGCGCAGGGCTGCAGGGGTATCTTTCAGGGAGAAACGTGCGCAAATATCGGCACGGTTTGCGCCCATGCGCACCATGTCGCCTTCTGCACGGCCGCCAAGGCACAAGCCGAGGGCATCAATGGCAATGGATTTACCCGCACCGGTTTCGCCGGTGATCGCCGTCATGCCGCTGTGGAAATCGATCTCAAGCTCACGAACAATGGCAAAGTTGCTGATGGTCAGTTGTGCCAGCATAATTGTTTTCCTGTATGAAAAACCATAACTGTGTTTTCATACAGTATAAACTGGTTTTTTATACAGTAAAGTGCTGGATGCAAAATCAGAACAATTTTTTTGACCAGCCAAGCTTCGAGCTTAATGTGTTGAAATAGCTGTAATCTTTCGGGTGAATCAAGTTCAGGTGGTAATCACACCGGCGAATAAGAACATCTTCACCTTCCTGGATTGGCAGCGCGATCTGGCTGTCGCAGCTGATCTCCAGGTCGTTACGGCGGTGCGAGAAGCGCAGACGTATCGTGCTGTCGCCGTTAATTACCAGCGGGCGCGCGGAGAGCGTGTGCGGGAACATCGGCACTAGTGTAATAGCATCCAGAGAGGGCGTCAGGATCGGGCCGCCCGCAGAAAGCGAGTAGGCGGTTGAGCCGGTCGGGGTGGAGATAATCAACCCGTCAGAACGCTGGGAGAAGGCAAAGATTTCGTCGATATAAACTTCGAACTCAATCATGTGTGCCACTTTGCCGGGATGAAGCACCACCTCGTTAATCGCGGTGCTGATGCGCTTCTGACAGTCCTGCTGGCACACCTGCGCTTCCAGTAAAAAGCGTTTTTCGCTGATATAATGACCTTCCAGCACGTCGGCCAGCTGTTGCTGCGCGTTGTCCGGATCGAGGTCGGTTAAAAAGCCGAGATTGCCGCGGTTGATACCGATGACCTTGATGTCATAACGCGCCAGCGTGCGTGCCGCGCCGAGCATGTTGCCATCGCCGCCCACCACCACGGCGAGATCGGCCTGTTGGCCAATTTCCGCCAGCGTGCCGGTTTTGACGCTCTTCAGCTGCAGTTCCTGCGCAATTTGCTGCTCGACCATCACTTCATAGCCTTTGCTACACAACCAGCGATACAACATTTCATGTGTCGTCAATGCGGTAGGGTGACGCGGATGCCCGACGATCCCAATACACCTGAAATGATTATTCATTTTCTGGAGGTCCTTGTGCCTGATGAATGATGACAATCTCTCTTGTTCCCTTGAATCCAGGAAACTGATCCCCATAATAAGCGAAGTTAGCGAGATGAATGCAGAAAAACGCGGAGAAATTCATGAGTAGTAAAGAACAGAAAACGCCTGAGGGGCAAGCCCCTGAAGAAATTATCACGGAACAGCACGATGAAGTTGAGGCTGTAGAGCCAGACGCATCTGCTGAGCAGGTGGACCCGCGCGATGAAAAAATTGCGAATCTGGAAGCCCAACTGGTAGAAGCACAGAATCGCGAACGCGACACCGTTCTGCGCATCAAGGCGGAAATGGAAAACCTGCGTCGTCGCACCGAGCAGGACGTTGAGAAGGCGCATAAATTTGCGCTGGAGAAATTCGTCAACGAACTGCTGCCGGTGATCGATAGCCTCGACCGCGCGCTGGAAGTGGCTGACAAAGCGAATCCGGACAACGCGGCGATGATCGAAGGTATCGAACTGACGCTGAAATCCATGCTCGACGTCGTGCGTAAGTTTGGCGTGGAAGTGATTGCGGATACCGATGTGCCGCTGGATCCAAACGTTCACCAGGCCATTGCGATGGTGGAATCTGAAGAGATTGAAGCCGGTAAAGTGCTGGGCGTGATGCAGAAAGGTTACACCCTGAATGGCCGTACCATTCGCGCTGCGATGGTGACCGTGGCGAAAGCGAAAGCCTAATTTGCTACCTGTAGTGCCGGGTGGCGGCATTCGCCTTACCCGGCCTACGCTTTACTCGGCAATACTTTCCCGAAGTGGCGTAACGGGCAGCACCTTCACCTGCTTAATCATATTGTCCTGCACGTCCAGGATATCAATATCGTACTGCTCAATGCGCACCCGCGTGCCCGCCGCCGGGATCTCTTCCAGCGCTTCCAGAATCATCCCGTTCATGGTACGAGCTTCATCTTCCGGCAAATGCCAGTTAAAGGCTTTGTTGAGTTCACGGATGTTCGCGCTACCGTCAATCAGCACCGAACCATCGTTTTGCGGGGTGACCTCTTCCGCGAGAGAAGGGGACATCGACGTGGTAAAGTCTCCGACAATCTCTTCCAGAATATCTTCGACCGTCACCAGGCCCTGAATATCGCCGTACTCGTTGACCACCAGGCCGACTTTTTTCTTGTTGCGCTGGAATTTAACCAGCTGCGTGCTGAGCGGCGTGCCTTCCGGCACGTAGTAAATCTCGTCGGCGGCGCGCAGCATCACCTCTTTGGTGAACTCTTTTTTCTCGGTCATCAGACGGTAGGCTTCGCGCACGCGCAGCATGCTGATGGCGTCATCCAGCGAGTCGCGATAGAGCACGATGCGCCCATGCGGAGAGTGCGTCAGCTGGCGGACAATGGCTTTCCAGTCGTCGTTGATGTCGATACCGACGATTTCGTTGCGCGGCACCATGATGTCGTTCACGCTCACTTTTTCCAGATCCAGCACCGACAGGAGCATATCCTGATTGCGCCGGGAGATCTGCGAGCGGGATTCGTTCACGATGGTGCGCAGCTCTTCTTTGCTGAGCGCGCTGCTGATAGTGACGTCGGCTTTGATCCCCACCATCCGCATTAAAACGCGTGTGACCATGTTCAGCAGCCAGACCAGCGGCATCATCAGGATCTGCAGCGGTGCCAGCAGGAAGCTGCTCGGGTAGGCCACCTTTTCCGGGTAAAGCGCGGCGATGGTTTTTGGCAGTACTTCGGCAAACACCAGCACCACAAACGTCAGCACGCCGGTGGCAATCGCGACCCCGGCGTTGCCGTACAGGCGCATCCCAACGATGGTGCCGAGGGCTGAGGCCAGAATATTGACAAGGTTGTTGCCGATAAGTACCAGGCTTATCAGCCGATCCGGCTTGCGGAGCAGTTTTTCAACGCGGCGGGCGGCACGGTTACCCTGTTTAGCACGATGACGCAACCGGTAACGGTTTAAGGTCATCATGCCGGTTTCCGAGCCGGAGAAATAGGCGGAGATGACCACCATGACGATCAGGATAACGATCAACGTGGTGGTAGAGATGTGTTCCAGGGGGAACTCCTTTTATAACTTAGCCAGCAAATTGCTGTATGAAGCGGCTGCCAAAATAGGCAAGGGTGAGAATGCCCGCACCCGCGACGTTGAACCAGACGACGCGACGACCGCGCCAGCCTTCATGATAATGGCCCCACAACAGGACAATATAGACAAACCACGCGATGATGGAGAGCACTGCTTTATCGATATTCTCCACGCTGAACAGGTTCTTCATGTAAAACAGGCCGGTGCAGAGCGTGAGCGTCAGCAGCACCACGCCTATTTGGGTGATGTGGAACATCTTACGCTCAATGACCATCAGCGGCGGCATTTCATGGTTGAACGCCAGCTTTTTGTTTTTCAACTGGTAATCAATCCAGGCGAGCTGCATGGCGTAAAGCGCGGCGATGATCAGCGTTGCATAGGCGAACAGCGACAGGCCGATGTGCACCAGCATCCCCGGCGTCGCCTCCAGATGCGTAATGAATTCATTAGGCATAAAGGTGGCTAAAGCCAGATTGATCAGCGCGAAGGTATAGACAATCGGCAGCAGCAGCCAGCCGCGATTTTTAGACGCGACGATGGTCATTACCGTACAGATCATCAGGCTGACCAGCGAGCCGACGTTGAGGACGCTCAGGTTTTGCACGCTGCCGTCGCCGGGAATGATGCGTGATTCCAGCGCAAACGCGTGGCTTATCAGTGCGATGACCGCCGAAAGAATAGCCATGCGCCGCCAGCCGCTGTTTTTTTGCAGCAGTCCGGGAATAATCAGCGCGAGGCTGACAGAGTAGGCAACAAGGGCGATCAGTGCGAAAACAGGCATATAGGCATCGACAGTTGTCTTAATAAGAAAGAGAAGCAGTATAACGTTACGTGACGCCTGCTCCAACCGTTGCATAACAACAAAGGCGCCTTCATGTTATACTCCGGCAAAATTCTGTGTATGTGTCGCTCAATGCGGCCCAACGTTTCTACTCAGGCGAGAGACAATGTTTGATAATTTAACCGATCGTTTGTCGCGCACGCTGCGCAACATCAGCGGCCGCGGACGCCTTACTGAAGAGAACATCAAGGAAACGCTGCGCGAAGTGCGCATGGCGCTGCTGGAAGCAGACGTGTCGTTGCCGGTTGTTCGTGATTTTATCAACCGCGTAAAAGAGAAGGCGGTTGGTCATGAAGTTAACAAGAGCCTGACCCCGGGTCAGGAGTTCGTCAAAATCGTTCGTAACGAACTGGTTTCGGCGATGGGCGAAGAGAACCAGGTGCTTAACCTGGCGGCTCAGCCGCCGGCCGTGGTGCTGATGGCGGGCCTGCAGGGTGCGGGTAAAACCACCAGCGTCGGTAAGCTGGGTAAATTCCTGCGCGAAAAGCACAAGAAGAAAGTGCTGGTGGTCTCTGCGGACGTCTATCGCCCGGCGGCGATCAAGCAGCTGGAAACGCTGGCCGAGCAGGTCGGCGTGGACTTCTTCCCGTCCGACGTTGCCCAGAAGCCTGTCGACATCGTTAACGCCGCGCTGAAAGAAGCGAAGCTGAAATTCTACGACGTGCTGCTGGTGGATACCGCCGGTCGTCTGCACGTTGACGAAGCGATGATGGACGAAATCAAGCAGGTGCACGCTTCTATCAACCCGGTAGAGACCCTGTTTGTTGTTGACGCCATGACCGGTCAGGATGCGGCGAATACCGCGAAAGCGTTTAACGAAGCGCTGCCGTTAACCGGCGTGGTGCTGACCAAAGTCGACGGCGACGCCCGCGGCGGTGCGGCGCTTTCTATTCGTCATATCACCGGTAAGCCGATCAAGTTCCTCGGCGTGGGCGAGAAAACCGAAGCGCTGGAGCCGTTCCACCCGGACCGTATCGCCTCCCGTATCCTCGGCATGGGCGACGTGCTGTCGCTGATCGAAGATATCGAGAGCAAGGTTGACCGCGCGCAGGCTGAAAAACTCGCCAGCAAGCTGAAAAAAGGCGACGGTTTCGATCTGACCGACTTCCTTGAGCAACTGCGTCAGATGAAAAACATGGGCGGCATGGCAAGCCTGATGGGCAAACTGCCGGGCATGGGCCAGATCCCTGACAACGTTAAATCCCAGATGGATGACAAAGTGCTGGTGCGTATGGAGGCGATCATTAACTCCATGACGCTGAAAGAACGAGCCAAGCCAGAAATCATCAAAGGTTCCCGTAAGCGCCGTATCGCTGCCGGTTGCGGCATGCAGGTGCAGGACGTTAACCGCCTTCTGAAACAGTTCGACGACATGCAGCGCATGATGAAGAAAATGAAGAAAGGCGGCATGGCGAAGATGATGCGCGGCATGAAAGGCATGATGCCTCCCGGTTTTCCAGGGCGTTAATCGCTTTTGAGATTGCTTTTTGCCCGAAAATGAGTAAAATTTTCGGGCTTTTAATATGACACCCGGGCTCCGTTCCTCGATGGGGCCCGGTTGTTTTATTCACACAAGAGGATGTTATGGTAACTATTCGTTTAGCACGTCACGGCGCTAAAAAGCGTCCGTTCTACCAGGTTGTTGTGACTGACAGCCGTAATGCACGCAACGGTCGCTTCATCGAGCGCGTTGGTTTCTTCAACCCACTGGCCTCTGGCGCAGAAGAAGAAACCCGTCTGGATCTGGATCGTATCGCTCACTGGGTTGGCCAGGGCGCTACTGTTTCCGATCGCGTTGCTACGCTGATCAAAGCAGCAAACAAAGCAGCTTAATCTGTCACGGTGGTCATGATGAGCAATAAAGCACCTGTTGAACCGATCGTATTGGGAAAAATGGGTTCTTGCTACGGTATCCGTGGTTGGCTCAGAGTGTTTTCCTCCACTGAAGACGCTGATAGCATTTTTGATTACCAGCCCTGGTTCATCCAGAAAGCCGGTAAGTGGGAAGAGGTCGAGCTGGAAAGCTGGCGTCACCACAATCAGGACATCATCATCAAGCTGAAAGGCATTGACGATCGTGATGCCGCGAATGCGCTGACTAATTGTGAAATTGTCGTGGATTCGTCGCAGTTGCCACAGCTGGAAGAGGGCGACTACTACTGGAAAGACCTTATGGGCTGCCAGGTAGTCACCACTGAAGGTTACAGCCTGGGGAAAGTCATCGATATGATGGAAACCGGGTCAAATGACGTTCTCGTCATTAAGGCAAACCTGAAAGATGCATTTGGCATCAAGGAGCGGCTGGTCCCGTTCCTCGATGGACAGGTTATCAAGAAAGTCGATCTCGCTACTCAAACCATTGAAGTAGATTGGGATCCTGGTTTTTAAATTCTCCGGATAAACGGTAAAAGACGGCGCTATGTGGATTGGCATAATTAGCCTGTTTCCTGAAATGTTCCGCGCGATTACCGATTACGGGGTAACTGGCCGGGCAGTAAAGAATGGCCTGCTGAGCATCCAGAGCTGGAGTCCTCGTGACTTTACTCATGACCGGCACCGTACCGTGGACGATCGTCCTTACGGCGGCGGACCGGGGATGCTAATGATGGTGCAACCCTTACGGGACGCCATTCACACAGCAAAAGCCGCGGCAGGTGAAGGCGCAAAGGTGATATATCTGTCACCTCAGGGACGCAAGCTTGATCAAGCGGGCGTGAGCGAACTGGCGACGAATCAAAAGCTGATTCTGGTCTGTGGGCGCTACGAAGGGATAGATGAGCGCGTAATTCAAACCGAGATTGACGAAGAATGGTCTATCGGCGATTACGTTCTCAGCGGTGGTGAGTTACCGGCAATGACGCTGATTGACTCCGTCGCCCGGTTTATTCCGGGGGTACTGGGCCATGAAGCTTCGGCAACGGAAGATTCCTTTGCTGATGGGTTGCTGGACTGTCCACACTATACTCGTCCTGAAGTGTTAGAAGGGATGGAAGTACCGGCAGTGTTACTGTCAGGAAACCATGCCGAGATACGTCGCTGGCGTTTGAAGCAGTCGCTGGGCCGAACCTGGCTTAGAAGACCTGAACTTCTGGAAAACCTGGCTCTGACTGAAGAGCAAGCAAAGTTGCTGGCCGAGTTCAAAACTGAACACGCGCACCAGCAGCATGAACATGATGGGAAGGCGTAATACGCTCCCGAATATCAGTTTACCCAGGATAAGAGATTAAATTATGAGCAACATTATTAAGCAACTTGAACAAGAGCAGATGAAGCAGGACGTACCTTCCTTCCGTCCAGGTGACACCGTGGAAGTGAAAGTATGGGTTGTTGAAGGTTCCAAAAAACGTCTGCAGGCATTCGAGGGCGTGGTTATCGCTATTCGTAACCGCGGTCTGCACTCTGCATTCACTGTTCGTAAAATTTCCAACGGCGAAGGCGTTGAGCGTGTCTTCCAGACTCACTCTCCGGTAGTTGACAGCATTGCTGTTAAACGTCGTGGTGCTGTACGTAAAGCTAAACTGTACTACCTGCGTGAGCGTACTGGTAAGTCTGCTCGTATTAAAGAGCGTCTGAACTAAGATTCGCTTAAGCGACATCCTGTTAGAAAGGGCTGGCCGAAAGGCTGGCCCTTTTTTTATCCCATCGCACCTCTCGCATTAACCCTTTCGTCATAAATCATTTACAATGCTTGCCTCTTGAATGGAGGGGTAGTGGATAACGTACTGCATCAGCCTAACCGGAAACGCGCAGCGGCTTTGACCGCGCTGTTTGCGATCCTGCTGATCGTGGTGGCACCCCTTATCTCCGTCTCGCTGCAGAAAGACCCAATGAGCGCCATGCCGGGCATGCATCATGACATGAGCATGATGTCGATGGACGAGCATCACGGCGATATGCCTTACACGATGCCTGTCGACCATGCGGAGGCGTGCGGCTACTGCGTGCTGTTAGCCCACGTGCCGGGCGTGATGCTCGCGCTGATTGTGCTGCTCAGTATCGTGCTGCAGAGGCTTCGCGTTAAGCCGCCACGTCAGGCGGTCAGCCACTGGCACTTTTTCCCCTGGCTTTACCCTGATACCCGCGCGCCGCCGCGGCAGTCTGCTTTTTCCCTTTAAAAACTCAATCGATAACTTTTTGCCTTAAAAAGGAAAAGTATGACTACCTGCACTCCGCGCGCGGCATGGGGAAACCTGCTGCGTCGCCTCCATTTCTACGTCGGGCTATTTGTCGGCCCGTTTATCTTCTTCGCCGCGCTGACCGGTACGCTGTACGTGGCGACCCCGCAGCTCGAGAATGCGCTCTACCGGCACGCGCTCCATACGGATTCCGTGGGCGAGCCGAAGCCGCTGGCGGAACAAATCGCCACGGCGGAAAAGGCCGTTGGCTCAGATTTGCGTTTGCACGCCGTTCGTCCGGGACTGGTTGAAGGTGAAACCACCCGCGTGATGTTTGCTGACCCGAAACTTGGGCCCTCGGAAAACCGGGCGATCTTTATCGATCCGGTAAGCCTGGCGGTGCGGGGGGATATGACGGTGTACGGCACCAGCGGGATTTTACCGCTGCGTCAGACCATTGATTATCTGCATACCTCTCTGATGCTGGGCGATATCGGGCGGCTCTATAGCGAACTGGCCGCTTCCTGGATGTGGGTGGCCGCATTGGGAGGGATTGCCCTGTGGTTTTATACCCGACCAAAACGCCGGATTAACAATCGCTTCCAGAACCGTCGTCGGGTGCATGTGACGCTCGGCTGGATATTACTGGGGGGCATGCTGCTCTTCTCTGCAACCGGCCTGACCTGGTCCCAGTGGGCGGGGGGGAATGTTGATAAGCTGCGCGCTGAGTTGAACTGGCTAACCCCGCAGGTGAATACGACGCTATCCGGCGTGCCGGAGAGCGTGGATGAGCACGCCGAACACCGTGGCCATCACGGCGGAATGATGATGCCGGAAATGGCGATAGATCTGACGCGGTTTGATGGTGTGTTAAGCGCGGCGCGTAAAGCGGGGATTGATGCCAACAGGCTGGAGATCCGCCCGGCGAAAACAATGGATCGCGCATGGACAGTAACGGAAATCGACCGCAGCTGGCCGACTCAGGTGGACGCCGTTGCGGTTGATCCCGGTACGATGCAGATCCTCGACAGAACCCGATTCGAGGACTTCCCGCTCATGGCAAAGCTGACCCGCTGGGGCGTGGATTTCCATATGGGGATCTTATTCGGGCTGGTGAATCAGCTGCTGCTCGTTGCTTTCGGCCTTGCCCTGTGCGTGCTTATCATCTGGGGATACCGGATGTGGTGGATGCGTCGTCCGGCACAGTCGGCAATGAGTCCGGTGCAGACGCTTACTCAGAGCTGGCTGGCGCTGTCAGGGTGGGGAAGAGGTGTTACTGTGGTCATCAGCGCACTGCTGGGGCTGGCTTTGCCGGTGATGGGCGTGAGTCTGGCGCTGTTTGTTCTGATTGACTGGCTGCGCTGGCGAGCGGCAACAGGCGTGTCGCTCACCGAATCATCCGCTAAATAATCCTATGGCGCGCTGATCACCACTGACACCCGGCGGTTTTCAGCGCGCCCTTGTGCAGTGCTGTTGCTCGCAATCGGATATTTTTGGCCTAATCCCCGGGTGGTGAGATTGCTGCGCGGGATATTCGCGCCTTTCGCCCAGGCGTCGGCCACGGCATTGGCGCGTTTTAACGACAGGGCTTCGTTGTAGCTTGCTTCACCGTAATTATCCGTATGACCGTCCATTCGCGCGTGATTCAGGCCAGTTTTCGCCAGACGAGAGGCCATGGACTGGATCTGTGTTTCACTTTCCGGGCGCAGTCTGGCGTCATTCTTATCAAAGAGGATGGTGTCCGACATACCAAGCGACCAGTCGCCGTTCAGTTCGTTAAAACCGTATGACTTCATCGCCGCGATTTGCTCAGGAGTAAATTTGCCCTGGGGCGGCGACTGACAGCCTGCCAGAACCAGTGAGGCCATAATTAACGGCGCGAAGTAACGTTTTAACATAGTGTATCCTTTCTAACTTATTGTTTTCGTACGCTGGTTTTTAACCTGGTACATGTTGCGGTCAGCCCTCTCCAGTAATGCTTCCACGGAAGCATTTTCCCACGCCAGAGCAAAGCCAATGCTGAGTGACATCGATGCTTTTTGTCCGTTATGCAGATCAAACGGACGGATAAACTGCTGCGCTAGCGCAGCACAAATGTGTTGAACCTCTGGTTCAGAATGCACCCCGTACAGCACCATGGCAAATTCGTCACCGCCAAGGCGGTAGGACTGATGGCGTTTATCGCCAAATTCCACCATCCTGCTGGCGACTTCAATCAGCACGCAGTCTCCTGCCGCGTGTCCCCAGGTGTCGTTAATAAACTTAAAATTATCACCGTCGAGGAAGAGCAGGGCCGAGTTTGTTTTTGCCGAGGGGTCATTCATTAATGCCGCAATACTGTTACGAAACGCAGCGCGGTTAGCAAGACCGGTGAGCGGGTCGTGCATGGCGGTACGAAGCAGCTGAGCGTTTTTCGCCTGTAGCTTAAGCTGCCACTCCTCCATCTCGTCCAGCAGGCTGTTGAAGTCTTCTCCAAACTGATGGAATTCTTCAATGCGCCCATCTTTCACCCGACGGGAAAAGTTGCGATTGGTGCGGACGTCATGCACAACGTCGGTGATATTTTGCAGCGCAGTGACCATGCCGCGGTGCAGAGACTGGGTAATGGTGAGCGCGACGACGGTTGCAAAAAGAATACAGCCGGTGAGGACGGCAAACGACATCCAGATGAAATGGCTGATAAGGCTGTCACGCGCGGTAAGACGTATTTCACCTATCTTCGCGCCGTTGTGCAGGATGGGCTGCGCAACCGGAACGGGGAAAAGCCAGCGGCTGACCAGCGCCCCCAGCGTGTCGTTATTATCCTTCGGGTTCCAGGACCAGTAGGCAAAGCGCTTTTTATGCCCGTTGATGACTTCTGCTGCGGCAAACTGCCCCTGCTTACCCAGCGCAGCGAGCGTTTCATTGGCCGCCAGTGAATCGTTGAAAACCAGAGAGGCTTCAAGGCTGTGGCTCATTGTGGCGCCGGTTAATTCGAGATTTTTTTGCGCGTATTGTTTTAATGTTACGACCGAGGCAAAACAGAGCAACAGCCATATTAACGTCATTGTGATGATGACGCTTATCATGCTGTTTCGCCTCAGCGTTCTTTTAAAGGTCGGACGCTGCGTCGAGATGAAATCTTTATCCATGCTGCTTATTCCGTGCAAGCATCAATACATCCGGGTTAACCCTGACGCCACTGCGTGTCAACGCATCCAGATTGACGGAAAATCGCACCTGGCCACGATCGATTATCAGGCAAAAGGCGCTGCCAATAACACATTCCGGATTTTGCTCTGAGATTAATAGCAATGCTCTGCCCTGATATTGACTTATTAATTCAAGTTGTTTCGCAGGTGGTTCAGTCCCGAAATAAACAGCATCGCATGTCGCGGCCAGGGCTTCCCGATCGTTACGTACAATAACGGGGGTATAAGGTAACTCGTTATGCCCCTGGTTTTCGCTGAGCGCGTGCGTATAGTGAGAAGTGGCATAGATGCAGAGTTTAGGCTGACCGGAAAGCGACGGCCATCGCGTATAACTCACTATGCCTGAGACAATAGAACGTACCGATTTATCTGTCTCCGAGAGCGCGCCTGCCATCGCCGGGCCCACCATAAGGAACAGCATTAGCACCAGAGTGAGTCGGAACAAAGAGTTCAAGTATAAATTTCTCACCAGAATCCGCCGTACCGCTCCGGAAATAGATGTCCTTAAGAGTTGCGGGCAGAATACCATTGTTTATCAGAACCGTCATTATGTCAGAAATAGCCCATGGCTGACCTAAGCTAAATCCTACAGTTGTTTATTTTCTAAAGAATAAAAGCAGACTTAATTAAGCCTGCTGGAACGCATACTTTCATCCATACCTTTTTGCCATGACGCATGCAGTTTCGCTGCATTTTCAACAGTATCACAACTGGCTGGATAAGATTTGCCCGCTAATCCCCATGCATGAATAAAGCCTTCTTCACACACTTTCTTCTGACCATCAGCATAGCCGCGAAGATATTCATTACGATCGACGTGGGGGTCGTTAAAACTATCGGCCAGAGTCTGGTTATCTTTAACCGGCAGGCCATTTATGGCGTCTTCTTTACCCGCGCTTAACCAGTCCGGGCTCGTCCAGTTGGGCTGGAAAGTGTAAGGATTAATCTGGCAGCCCGATAAAAACAGCGACAGCAGGACGAAAGCAATCGATCGCATAACCCTTCTCCTTTTTCTTCAGCATAGCCTGGCGGGAGAAATTTAGACTGTAATTTAAAGTTTACGATTTTAGCGGCTGATTTTTGCCTTTATTGTGCCAATGTAAACTAATGTGTACGTATTTTGGATTGAAATGTTTACTTTTTATGGTATCGTGGTTTCACCTCACTGAGGAAAACAACTATCGCAAACGAGCTTTACAGGATCGCTATCATGCAAAAAGACGCGCTGAACAACGTACATATCACTGACGAACAGGTTTTGATTACCCCGGATCAACTGAAAGCGGAGTTTCCGCTGAGCGCCGCGCAGGAGGCTCAGATCGAGCACTCTCGCCAGACCATTTCTGACATTATCGCCGGCCGCGATCCGCGCCTGCTGGTGGTTTGTGGTCCTTGCTCTATTCACGATCCTGAAACCGCCATTGAGTATGCGCGTCGATTTAAAGCATTAGCGGAGGAGGTCAGCGATAGCCTCTATCTGGTGATGCGCGTCTATTTTGAAAAGCCACGCACGACGGTTGGCTGGAAAGGATTGATCAACGATCCGCACATGGATGGCTCGTTTGATGTGGAAGCAGGCCTGAAGATTGCGCGTCGCCTGCTGGTGGAACTGGTCAGCATGGGGCTGCCGCTGGCAACCGAAGCGCTGGATCCAAACAGCCCGCAATACCTGGGCGATCTGTTTAGCTGGTCCGCAATTGGTGCGCGTACGACTGAATCGCAAACCCACCGTGAGATGGCGTCTGGCCTGTCGATGCCGGTTGGCTTTAAAAACGGTACCGATGGCAGCCTGGCGACAGCGATCAACGCCATGCGCGCCGCCGCCATGCCGCACCGCTTTGTTGGGATCAACCAGGCGGGCCAGGTGTGCCTGCTGCAAACGCAGGGCAACCCGGACGGTCATGTGATCCTGCGCGGCGGTAAAGCGCCAAACTACAGCCCGGCGGACGTGGCGCAGTGTGAAAAAGAGATGGAACAGGCGGGACTGCGTCCGGCACTGATGGTAGATTGCAGTCATGGTAATTCGAATAAAGATTACCGTCGCCAGCCAGCGGTTGCGGAATCCGTGGTCGCACAGATCAAAGACGGAAACCGTTCGATTATCGGCCTGATGATTGAGAGCAACATTCATGAAGGTAATCAGTCATCAGAACAGCCGCGCAGCGCGATGAAGCACGGCGTCTCCGTGACGGATGCCTGCATCAGCTGGGAAACCACCGATGCGCTGCTGCGTGAGATCCATAAAGATTTAAGCGGCCAGCTGGCGACGCGTCTGGCTTAAGAGGGTAGTTATGGTTGCTGAATTGACCGCACTGCGCGATCAAATTGATGAAGTGGATAAGGCGCTGCTGGACCTGCTGGCGCGCCGCATGGCGCTTGTTGCCGAAGTCGGTGAGGTGAAAAGCAAATACGGCCTGCCGATTTACGTCCCGGAGCGCGAAGCCTCAATGCTGGCCTCTCGTCGTAAAGAGGCGCAGGCGCTGGGCGTTTCGCCGGATTTGATTGAAGATGTTCTGCGTCGCGTGATGCGGGAATCCTATTCCAGCGAAAACGACAAGGGCTTTAAAACCCTCTGTCCGTCCCTGCGTCCGGTGGTGATTGTTGGCGGAGCAGGGCAGATGGGGCGTCTGTTCGAGAAAATGCTGACGCTTTCTGGCTATCAGGTACGCATTCTGGAAAAAGAGGACTGGGCACAAGCACCGGAACTGATGAAAGATGCCGGAATGGTTATCGTCAGCGTGCCGATCCACGTGACGGAGCAGATCATCGGGAAGCTTCCTCCTTTACCAAAAGACTGCATTCTGGTGGATCTGGCTTCCGTTAAAAACGGTCCTCTGCAGGCGATGCTGGCTGCGCATACGGGCCCGGTGCTCGGGCTGCACCCGATGTTTGGCCCGGACAGCGGCAGCCTGGCGAAGCAGGTGGTGGTTTACTGCGACGGCCGTCAGCCGGAAGCCTATCAATGGTTCCTGGAACAGATTCAGGTCTGGGGCGCGAGGCTGCACCGCATCAGCGCGGTCGAGCACGATCAGAACATGGCGTTCATTCAGGCGCTGCGCCACTTTGCGACCTTTGCCTACGGTCTGCATCTGGCGGAAGAGAACGTGCAGCTTGAACAGCTGCTGGCGCTCTCTTCACCCATCTATCGTCTTGAGCTGGCGATGGTCGGGCGTCTGTTTGCGCAGGATCCCCAGCTTTACGCCGACATCATCATGTCGTCTGAAAATAATCTGGCGCTGATCAAGCGCTACTATCAGCGCTTTGGCGAAGCCATTACGCTGCTGGAGCA
Organism: Enterobacter cloacae complex sp. P43RS; assembly: GCF_014930585.1. Classification (NCBI taxonomy): domain Bacteria; kingdom Pseudomonadati; phylum Pseudomonadota; class Gammaproteobacteria; order Enterobacterales; family Enterobacteriaceae; genus Enterobacter; species Enterobacter cloacae complex sp. P43RS. The sequence continues at coordinate 8,581 of NZ_JADBRJ010000002.1, read as the reverse complement.
CGGAGACAAGCAGGCGTTTATCGACAGCTTCCGCAAAGTGGAGCACTGGTTCGGCGATTACGCCACGCGTTTCCAGAGTGAAAGCCGCACGCTGTTGCGCCAGGCAAATGACAGTCGCCAGTAATCCAATGATGTATATACTGAAAGCCAGCAATGCTGGCTTTTTTCATTTTGGGGAACTGTCATGGCTGAACCGCAGCTGCTGTTGAACTACACCGGGCATCTGCCCGAATGCCCGACGTGGAGCGCAGAAGAAAATGCGCTTTACTGGGCGGATATTCTGGAAGGGGAGATCCACCGCTACCACCTGCCGACGGCGGAACATACCGTGCTCTCTTTCCACGAGGAGGTGGGCTGTTTCGCGCTGCGCGAGCAGGGTGGTTTTATCGTTGCGATGCGCACGGGCATCTGGCTGACCGATAAACACGGACTGCTGCGCCGCAAGGTGTGTGATAACCCCTCTAACCCGCAGCTGGCGCGTTTTAACGATGGGGGCACCGACCATCAGGGCCGGTTCTATGCGGGCACGTTCTGGGGGCCGGGAGATTACAACGGCGCCCTGCTGATGCGCATCGACAACGACCTGACGCCGAAGGTGATCCAGTGCGATATCCACGGGCACAACGGCCTGGCGTTTAGCCCGGATAAGCAGTGGATGTTTACCTCAGACACGCCCAACGGTGTGATCTTCCGTACCCCGCTTGATGAGCAGGGCGAACCGGGCAGGCGCGAGGTGTTTCGGCAGTTTAATGAGGGCGAAGGGATACCGGACGGTGCGGCGATGGATGTGGAAGGCTGCTACTGGAGCGCGCTGTTTGACGGCTGGCGTATCGCGCGTTTTTCTCCACAAGGGGAGCAACTGGAAGAATACCGCATGCCGGTGCGTTGCCCTACGATGGTCTGCTTTGGCGGCGATGATATGAAAACGCTGTTCATTACCACCACGCGGGAAAATATGGATGCGGAGGAGGTGGCGAAGTATCCGCTTTCCGGAGCCGTCTTCACCCTGCCGGTTAATGTGGCAGGGATGAAGAAAAGCCGTTTTATCGAATGCTAGCTTGGATCGACCGGGACGACGTTTTCGCTCGGATAGCAGCCCAGCACTTTCATTGAACGGGTAATTTCACCCAGTTCGCGCAGGGCTTTCTGCATGGATGCAGATTCCAGGTTGGCCTGGATATCGAGGTAAAACATCTCTTCCCATGGATTACCGTGGATTGGGCGTGATTCCAGCCTGGTCATGATCAAATTGTGGTTGCGCAGCACCAGCAGGGCTTCTACCAGCGCGCCCGCCTGCTGGCCGGTCGCCATCAGCAGCGTGGTTTTCGCCGGCACCTGGTCTGACACGTTGATTGCCTTGCGGGCCAGCACCACGAAGCGGGTGATGTTTTGCGTCTGGTTAGCAAGATTGCGTTCAAGAACCTGTAAGCCATACAGCGCGCCGCCCGCTTCGCTGCCGAGCGCAGCAACGGTTGGGGAGTTGGCTTGCGCTACTTTTTCCATTGCCGCCGAGGTGCTTTCGGTGTACTCAATTTTCCAGTTCGGATAGCGGTTCAGGAACTGGCTACACTGCTGGAAAGGCTGCGGATGGCTGTAGACCGTTTCGATCGTGTTCAGGTCCGTTGAACCGGAGACCAGCACGCAGTGATCGATAGGGATCGTCAGCTCGCCGACCAGCGACAGGCTGGTGTGCTGCAGTAAATCGTAGACGTCGTTAATGGCGCCGGAACTGGTGTTTTCAATCGGCACCACGGCGTAATCCGCCTGGCCGGTCTCAACCTGGTTAAAAATATCGGCGAATTTTGCGCAGCCGCTCTCAATAAACTCTTCAAAATGACGTGCGGCATACTGGCGTGCGGCCAGATGAGAGTAGGAGCCTTTAGGCCCGAGGAAGGCGATGCGCGCCGAGTGCGGGTTGGTTTTATTGAGATGCTGCTGGAGTAGCGCTTGCTGGGTCAGAACGGAATCTTCGATGATGAGCTGGAACAGCCGGGTGATGTAGTGGGCATCGAGGTGATGCGCTTTACCGAGCTGGATGAGACGCTCCAGCAGATCGCGCTCGCGGTCGATATCACGCACCGGGCGATGGGAGTCCAGCTTGGCTTTGCCCACTTCAACGGCGAGGGCGCGACGTTCGGCCAGCAGCGCCAGTAATTTTTCATCCAGCGCGCTGATTTTTACTCGCAGATCCAGTAACGGGTTTTCCGGTGTCATAGTGTTGCCTGTCTCATTTTATCGTTATCAATAAAAAAGGCCCCCCGGTGTGGGAGGCCTTGTTGTTCGTCTTCGCATTCTTTATCACACGACGAAACGCCTCCCGTTCAGGGGAAGGTAAAAAAGAATGCGAAGAAGAACGGCGTAAGTTTCATAAAGTCATCCTGTGATTGATACCGTTAAAGTACCCGTACTGTTTTCACCCTGTCAATAAAAAACGCGCCCGAAGGCGCGTTGGCGGTACACTCAATTTAAAGGATTACTCTTCTTCAACTTCTTCCGCGAAGCTGGCGTCTTTCACCGACGTTGCGGCGCGACGGGCTTCACCTTTGTGTTGCACTTTATTGAGCTGCCGTTCCAGCTTGTTGATCAAATCGTTAATAGCGGTGTACATATCCTCATGTTTTGCGCTGGCGACCAGATGGCCGTTTGGAGTATTGATAGTTGCGTCAGCGATGAAACCCTGGGGCTCCTTGGACAGGATGATATGTGGATTAATCAAATGTGTTTGCCATTTATCCAGTTTGGCGAGACGGTCTGCGACGTGCTGGCGAATTGCCGGAGTAATTTCCATTTGTTTACTGGTAATGTTCATTGTCATAAATTTTACCTCTTGTCTTTCCGTCTTGGTGATTCCAGCATACCCGACCTAATGTCAAAATGTGTGATTTAGATCACGTTATTTTGTCGGTTTTTGTCAGGGAATCTTTTTTGTGAGGCAGGGCAGGAAGAGATGAGATTTACCTTGTGGAAGGTACGAATTACGGTCATAGTTGACGGGATGTGTTGAGGCTAAAGCGCTTCAGCGGATGTCTGAATTGAATAAAAAAACGGCAGTCTTCGGGCTGCCGTTTTGCATTGAAGCGATATCAAGTGTTGCTGCTGTTCGCGGCGATGATTTTCGCCACTTTTTCAGCCTGAGCTGTCATCTGCATCTGACGGTAAGCATTTTCCATCAGCTTCAGGCCGTCACGCGTAGCCTGAGTATCCGGATAATCACGCAGCATACCTTCTACGCGGTTAACCACAGCAACCCATGCGCCACGGCGGGTATAGTATTCCGCAACGGAGTACTCATATTTCGCCAGACGATCTTTCAGGAACACCAGACGTTTGGTCGCGTCGGTGACGTACTGACTGTTCGGATAGCCGCGCACCAGCTTGGAGAAATCATTGAAGGCGTCGCGCGCATGCTGCGGGTCTCGGTCGGAGCGATCTACGCCGAAGAAGCCCTGCAGGGCGCTGTCGTCCAGCGCCATGTTGGTCAGGCCGCGCATGTACATGACGTAGTCGATGTTAGGATGAGTCGGGTTCAGACGCATGAAACGATCGATAGTTGCCTGAGCCAGCGGCAGATCGGCATTTTTGTAGTAGGCGTAGATAAGATCTAACTGTACCTGCTGCGAATACGGACCAAATGGATAGCGATTATCCAACGCTTCCAGTTGCGTTATCGCCTGTTTCCAGTTACCGTCCTGCAACTTTTGTTGTGCAGTCGCATAGATTTCATTCGGCGGATTGTCAGGGACCTGTTCATTCGAACCGGAGCAGCCCACCAAAGCCAGGCTCAACGTGGCCGCTGCCACCAGATATTTCATGCGCGTCATGACGTTTTGACTTTCCTCAAATGTTTGTCCGGGAGAAACTCTGTTCCTGCTCCCGATTAAGACCAGCTACAATAGCACACTATATTAAACGGCAAAGCCGTAAAACCCAACGTTAAACAAAGAAGCAGTTTATGGCACAACGAGTAGAACTCACCGCAACAGTCTCCGAAAATCAGCTCGGTCAACGCTTAGATCAGGCTTTGGCCGAATTGTTCCCTGATTATTCGCGTTCACGTATAAAAGAATGGATCCTTGACCAGCGCGTGCTGGTAAACGGCAAGATCTGGGACAAACCAAAAGAGAAAGTGTTTGGTGGGGAAGCTGTTGCCATCAATGCTGAAATCGAAGAGGAAATCCGCTTCGAGCCGCAGGATATCCCATTGGACATCGTCTATGAAGATGATGACATTCTGGTGATCAACAAGCCGCGCGACCTGGTTGTTCATCCGGGCGCAGGGAATCCAGACGGTACGGTACTTAACGCACTTCTTCATTATTATCCGCCGATTGCGGATGTCCCACGTGCAGGCATCGTTCACCGTCTGGATAAAGACACCACCGGCCTGATGGTGGTGGCGAAGACCGTTCCCGCTCAGACCCGTCTGGTGGAGTCGCTGCAGCTGCGTGAGATTACTCGCGAATATGAAGCGGTGGCGATTGGACACATGACCGCTGGCGGCACGGTAGAAGAGCCGATCAGCCGTCACCCGACGAAACGTACCCATATGTCGGTGCATCCGATGGGTAAACCGGCGGTGACGCACTATCGCATTATGGAGCACTTCCGTATTCATACCCGCCTGCGCCTGCGCCTGGAAACCGGTCGTACTCACCAGATCCGCGTTCACATGGCGCACATTACCCATCCGCTGGTGGGAGATCAGGTGTACGGCGGTCGTCCGCGTCCTCCAAAAGGCGCGTCGGATGAGTTCATCAGCGTATTGCGTAAATTCGATCGTCAGGCGCTGCATGCGACCATGCTGCGTCTTTATCACCCGATCAGTGGTATCCAGATGGAATGGCATGCGCCTATCCCGCAGGATATGGTGGAACTCATTGATGCCATGCGTGCCGATTTCGAAGAACATAAGGATCAAGTGGACTGGTTATGACCAAACTGATTGTCCCGGAGTGGCCGCTGCCTGCAGGCGTGGCCGCCTGTAGTTCGACCCGTATTGGCGGCGTGAGCCAGGGCGCGTGGGAGTCTTTAAACCTCGGTGCGCACTGCGGCGATAGCCCGGAACACGTTGAAGAGAACCGCACGCGTCTGTTTGCTGCAGGAAATCTGCCGTCGAAGCCGGTTTGGCTGGAGCAGGTTCACGGCAAAGCGGTACTGAAGCTGACGGGAGAACCTTACGCTTCCAAACGCGCCGATGCTTCTTACAGTAATACGCCGGGCACGGTTTGTGCCGTAATGACCGCCGATTGTCTGCCGGTTCTGTTTTGTAACCGTGCCGGTACGGAGGTGGCAGCAGCGCACGCGGGCTGGCGTGGCTTATGCGAGGGCGTGCTGGAAGAGACCGTCGCCTGCTTCAATGATGATCCCGCCAATATCATGGCCTGGCTAGGTCCGGCGATTGGCCCTCATGCTTTTGAAGTGGGGCCGGAGGTTCGCGAAGCATTTATGGAAAAAGATCCGCAAGCCATTGAGGCCTTCCTGCCTGCCGGGGAAAAATATCTGGCGGATATTTACCAGCTTGCCCGCCAGCGTCTGAATAATATTGGCGTAACGCAGATCTTCGGCGGCGATCGCTGTACGTTCACCGAAAAGGATGATTTTTTCTCCTATCGCCGCGACAAGACGACGGGTCGTATGGCAAGTTTCATTTGGCTGATATAACCTAAAGAATCAAGACGATCCGGCACGTGCCGTTTTCTTTTCACATAATTCAGGTCATTAACCTTGAATAATTGAGGGATGACCTCATTTAATCTCCAGTAGCAAATTTGACCTGTTATGGGAGGAGTTATGCGTCTGGATCGTCTTACTAATAAATTCCAGCTTGCTCTCGCCGATGCCCAGTCCCTTGCACTGGGGCACGACAACCAATTCATCGAACCTCTTCATTTAATGAGCGCCTTGCTGAATCAGGAAGGGGGATCGGTACGTCCTTTATTAACGTCTGCTGGCATTAATGCTGGCCAGTTACGCACCGCTATCGATCAGGCGCTGAGCCGTTTACCGCAGGTAGAAGGTACCGGCGGCGATGTGCAGCCGTCGCAGGATCTGGTGCGCGTGCTGAACCTTTGCGACAAGCTGGCGCAAAAACGTGGGGACAACTTTATTTCGTCGGAGCTCTTTGTTCTGGCGGCGCTTGAATCACGCGGTACCTTGACCGACCTGCTGAAATCTGCCGGTGCGACCACCGCCAATGTGACTCAGGCGATTGAGAAAATGCGCGGAGGTGAAAGCGTGAACGATCAGGGAGCCGAAGACCAACGTCAGGCTTTGAAGAAATTTACGGTCGATCTGACCGAACGTGCCGAGCAGGGCAAACTTGACCCGGTTATCGGCCGTGACGAAGAGATCCGCCGTACGATTCAGGTACTGCAGCGTCGTACCAAAAACAACCCGGTACTGATTGGTGAGCCGGGGGTCGGTAAAACCGCCATCGTTGAAGGGCTTGCGCAGCGTATCGTAAACGGTGAAGTGCCGGAAGGGTTGAAAGGCCGCCGCGTACTGGCGCTGGATATGGGCGCGCTGGTGGCCGGGGCGAAATACCGCGGTGAGTTTGAAGAGCGTTTGAAAGGCGTGCTGAACGACTTGGCGAAACAGGAAGGCAACGTCATTCTGTTTATCGACGAACTGCACACCATGGTCGGGGCCGGTAAAGCTGACGGCGCAATGGATGCCGGGAACATGCTGAAACCTGCGCTGGCGCGTGGTGAACTTCACTGTGTCGGTGCCACTACGCTTGATGAGTATCGTCAGTACATTGAGAAAGATGCCGCTCTGGAACGTCGCTTCCAGAAAGTGTTTGTTGCTGAGCCAAGCGTTGAAGATACCATCGCGATCCTGCGTGGTCTGAAAGAGCGTTATGAACTGCACCACCATGTACAGATTACTGACCCGGCCATCGTTGCGGCGGCGACGCTTTCGCATCGGTATATCGCCGATCGTCAGTTGCCTGATAAAGCAATCGACCTGATCGATGAAGCGGCGTCGAGCATTCGTATGCAGATTGACTCGAAGCCGGAAGAACTGGACCGACTCGACCGCCGCATCATTCAGCTCAAGCTGGAACAGCAGGCGCTGAAAAAAGAGTCTGATGAAGCCAGTAAGAAACGCCTGGATATGCTCAATGAAGAGCTGGACGATAAAGAGCGCCAGTATTCTGAGCTGGAAGAAGAGTGGAAAGCCGAGAAAGCCTCCCTCTCTGGCACGCAGACCATTAAAGCGGAACTCGAACAGGCCAAAATTGCCATTGAGCAGGCTCGCCGTGTGGGTGACCTGGCACGTATGTCTGAACTGCAGTACGGCAAAATCCCTGAGCTGGAGAAACAGCTTGAGATCGCCACGCAGTCTGAAGGCAAAACCATGCGTCTGTTACGTAATAAAGTGACGGATGCCGAAATTGCCGAAGTGCTCGCTCGCTGGACCGGTATTCCGGTGGCGCGCATGATGGAAAGCGAACGCGATAAGCTGCTGCGTATGGAACAGGATCTGCATCAGCGGGTGATTGGTCAGGACGAGGCGGTTGAAGCGGTCTCCAACGCTATTCGCCGTAGCCGTGCTGGGCTTTCCGATCCAAATCGCCCGATCGGTTCGTTCCTGTTCCTGGGGCCGACCGGTGTCGGTAAAACCGAACTGTGTAAAGCGCTGGCAAACTTTATGTTCGACAGCGACGATGCGATGGTGCGTATCGACATGTCCGAGTTCATGGAGAAACACTCCGTCTCGCGCCTGGTCGGTGCGCCTCCGGGATATGTTGGTTATGAAGAGGGCGGCTACCTGACCGAAGCGGTGCGCCGGCGTCCTTATTCCGTCATCCTGCTGGATGAGGTGGAAAAAGCGCATCCGGATGTGTTCAACATCCTGCTTCAGGTGCTGGATGATGGTCGTCTGACAGACGGGCAGGGGAGAACGGTCGATTTCCGTAATACGGTCGTCATCATGACCTCGAACCTGGGTTCCGATTTGATTCAGGAACGTTTCGGTGAACTTGACTACAGCCATATGAAGGATCTGGTGCTCGGTGTGGTGAGCCATAACTTCCGTCCGGAGTTCATTAACCGTATTGACGAAGTGGTGGTATTCCACCCTCTGGGTGAGAAACACATTGCGTCGATTGCGCAGATCCAGCTGCAGCGTCTGTACAAACGTCTGGAAGAGCGTGGATATGAAATTCACATCTCCGACGATGCGCTGAAGCTGCTGAGCGAGAATGGTTACGATCCGGTTTATGGTGCGCGTCCACTGAAACGTGCTATTCAGCAGCAGATCGAAAACCCGCTGGCGCAGCAGATCCTCTCCGGAGAACTGATTCCGGGCAAAGTTATCCGTCTGGAAGCCAACGACGATCGTATTGTGGCAGTGCAGTAAGTCACAAAACGCAAAAACGAGCCGCTTGCGGCTCGTTTTTGTTTAAAAACCAGGCGAAAATTGAGGTCTGGGATGCGTTTTGCCTGGAAAGTGAGCAGTCAGTAAATAATTTTCACTTTATCCTTGCAGCTTCGGAATTACTCCCTATAATGCGCCTCCACTGACACGGAACAACGGCACACACGCCGCCGGGTCAGCAGAGAACAGCGAAAATAAA